>JAUXAH010000112.1 GCA_030614945.1 Phycisphaerae bacterium | reverse complement strand
CTCTTTGCTAATCGATGCAGCTTGTCCATACCTCTTTCAATTAGAGCTTGTTTTTTAGATCGGCTCCATCGCTTGATTTGTCGTTCTCGTTGAATAGCGGAATCTTCCGAAGAATGTGATTCTTGCCAGACAAGCCGGACTGGTAGCCGAACTGCTGTAAATCTTGCTGCTCGTCCCTCATTATGACATTCGACTCTGGCTATAACGTTTTCGGTATGCCCAACATAATAACTGCCGTCTGAACAATTCAGAATATAAACAAAATAACCCGTCATAGTGTCCCATTTTGGTTTAAGCTGCCCTTCGATGCGTTCACTTCGCTCACTTACTCAGGACATTCGACTCGCTAATGAATCATAAATCCCATATTGGTTTTTGTTCCAATTTTGCTTTTAACCGGCCTGCCATGAGCGAGCGAAGCGAGTCGAATGGAGGCGGGGGGATTCGAACCCCCGTCCCGAGATGTTTCAAGACAAGCATCTACATGTTTAGTCGTTTTATTATTCTTTCGCCTCGCCAAACGCCAAACGACAGGCTCTTGGCTCAGCTATTTCGGAAAATCTTACCGAAGCCGGCCCGAACAACCGGCTCGGCCAGCCTGCTATTTGACGCCCTTACCAGACCCACAGGCAAAATCAGGCAGGACGGGCCGCCAAATTAGGCAGCCATGCGCAACTGATAGTTGTCGCTTAAAATTTGTTGCCGGATGATTAGCCAGGCCAACCGGCGTCCTGGACATGCAACTTGCCTCTCCGCCATCCGGTCGAAGCCGTTCGCCCCCGTATTCACTTTTCAAAAAGCGGCCGTTGGGCTCAATAAACCGCCTGTACCCACACTCCATATATTATATCGTCTACTATGCCGGACTGCAACAAAAGTTTTGGTTTTTGGCTTGTTTCTCCCCGTCAACAGGCCGTCAAACGAGCATTCCTGCAATGCGTCGCCAGAGTTACTGCTTCTCGCCAAGCTTGTTCTGGCGCTGGCCCCGTTAGAGGTAACCCCATACGATAGGAGCTAATCTTGCGGTCTAAGCCATCAGCACCGACTTCTCTAACGGGGCTGGTAGATTTGCCTCAAAGCGGCGGAAACACAGTTGCGTACTCCAGTGTTCTCATCGTCTAAAGCGGCTTTCAAAGGCTCTATTGCCCTTGCGTCATTTATCCGACCTAAGGCCCATGCCGCGAACCATCGGACAGACGAGTTCTCATCCTTCAGAGCGGCAATCAATGGCTCTACCGCCCTGATGTCCTTTATGCTGCCTAAAGCCTGTGCGGCTTTGTATCGGACATCCGCATTGGTGTCCTTGATAGCGCCAATCAAAGGTTCCACGGCCTCTGTGGCCTTCATACCACCCAAAGCCTCTACTGCTATGCATCGGAGGGCCGAATTCGGGTCTTTCAATACAGCAATCAAAGGCCCTACAACTCTTTCGTCCTTTATTTTCCCTAAAGCCTCTACTATGCTGTGTCGGGCACGGGAATCTCCGTCGTTCAAGGCAGCAATCAAGGGCTGTACTACTGGTGTACCTATATTTGCTAAGACCACTGCTGCACGCTCTCGGACGTGCGGCTTGTCATCTTTCAAAGCTGCAACCAAAGGTTCTGCCACACTCGCAGCGTCGCGCTTACCTGCATTCGGTAAAGCCTCTTCTGCGTGCCGTTGAACAGCTGAGCTCTCATCCTTCAAAGCCCTCATCTAAAACTCTACCAATCTTGCCTCTTCTATCTTACCCAAATTAAGCAGGGCCTCTGTCGCTTCGAATTGAACACGCCAATTCTCATCCTGTAAGGCAGCAATTAGCGGCTCTACCGCTCTTTTGTCTTGTATCTTGCCTAAGGATTCTGCCGCTTCGATTCGAGTGGCCCAATGCTCATCCTTCAAAGCGCTGATCCAGAACTCTACCAGCGTCGGCTCCTTTGTCTTACCCATATTCATTAAAGCCTCAGCCGCTTCGAATCGGACGCTCTGATTCTCATCTTTCAAAGCAGCAATCAATGGCTCGACCGTCCTTGTGTCTTTTATCTGACCTAATGCCTCTGCCGCGTACAATCGGACCCGCGAGTCCGTATCCTTCAAAGCAGCGATCAAACGTTCTGTTGCCCTTGCGTTCTTTATCCTGCCCAAAGCCCTTGCCGCGCCCCGTCGGACATACGAATCCTTGTCTCCCATAGCTTCAATCAAGGGCGGTACCGCTGCAGGTTCTTTGAACTGCCCAAGAGCCTGCACCGCTTCGAGTCGAACATCCTGATTGTCATCGTTGGCGGCATCGCTCAAAGGCCCTACGGCGTTTGCGTCCTGCAGTTGACCCAGGGCGTGCGCCGCTCTCGCTCGGACGTGCGAATCTTCATCCTTCAAAGTCTCAATCAAAAACTTTACTGCTGTTGTGTCTTGTCTCCAACCTAAACCTGCTGCTGCGCTGCACCGAACAGAAGAATCCTTGTCCTCTAAAGCAGCAATCAATGGCTCGACGGCCCTTGTATTTTCTGTCCAGCCTAAGGCCCATGCCGCAAAGTATCGCACGTTTGGGTCCTTATCCTTCAAAGCCACGGTTAAGGGCCCGACAGCTATTGGCCGCCCAAACTGTCCTAAGGCCTTTGCCGCGGCTCGTCGAATGTCCGCATTCTTATGCTTCAGTGCCTTTATCAAAGGCCCCACGGCCACCGGATCTCCTGACCTACCTAATGCCATTACCGCATACTGCCGCTCCTGAGTGGATACAATAAAACAGGGACGCTCTAAAGTGCGACACAGATACGGCGGGCACTCTGAGTATCTACCTGCCTGGTAGAGTCGGATACCCTTTCGATGGTCCAGGATACTTAACACCAGGTAGATAGCGAACGCTATCCCGAAGACTATAATTGTTGCGGCTATAACCAGCCACTTTCTGAGTTG
The DNA here is from genome assembly GCA_030614945.1 of Phycisphaerae bacterium. The sequence goes on along the minus strand of JAUXAH010000112.1, from coordinate 3,468 downwards.
CATTATATTTCTCCCTGGAAACTCTTGACATTCAGCCCCGTGTCTTTCGGGACAACAACGGGGTACAATCATTATCTTATTGCGTTCTCCTCTATCCTGGTTATAATACAGCTATCCTTTGTATGCCGCCAGCGAAAAAAATAATTTTTGCCTGGACCCTCAAGAGACGAATTTGCCTGCACCTGCCTTCTTGCTTTCGCAAGAAAGCAGGGGGGCACAGGTGGCTACAGGATTTCTGAGCCGTTTTTATAATCGAGAGATAAACTATATGGACCCCGTTAGAAATAACAAGGCAGGTCGTACACCCTTGCGCTCTCGAAGATTTTCTAACGGGGTGGACCTATCTATTGTTATACCGGCACTTGACGAAGGTAAGAAGATTGGTCGGGATGTCGAAGCGGCGGCGACGTTTTTAGAGGGTAATCATTTGGCGGGAGAGATTATAGTCGTCGATGACGGCAGCAAGGACAACACCGCCGAAGCTGCAAAAAATGTTGAAATTTTCTCAGGCGCAACACTGAAGGTCGTCCGTTATGAGCACCATCGCGGCAAAGGTTATGCTGTTCGCAGAGGCATAAAGGAAACAAGCGGTGAATATGTGATGTTTGCCGACAGCGGATGCTGCGTACCCTATGAAGATGTTTTGCGAGGGCTTGGGTTGCTGAAAAGCGGGGCGTGTGATATAGCGCATGGGTCGAGAAAAATGCGGGGATGCAAGATTCAAAAGACCCAGAGCCGGTATCGGCGAATTTGTTCCAGGATTTTTCACTGGTTTGTGATTTACGGTATGAAAATCCCCGCTGAATTCACCGATACACAGTGCGGGTTTAAGATGTACCGGGGCGATGTTGCACGGCACTTGTACGACGAGTGCATTACCGATGGATTTATGTTCGATATAGAAATCATAATGCGGGCCCAAAAAGAGGGTTACCGGATAAAAGAATTTCCCGTCGACTGGAGCTGCGACCGTGACAGTCGGCTGTCGCCGACGCGGAGTCTGTGGCGTGTCCTTTTTGAGCTGATGACTATTAAGCGGAGATCAGGCCATCAGGAGATCAGGCGATCAGGGAATCAGCCAACCTGATAACCTGCTATCCTGATAACCTAACAGGTGGCTCGCTGTTCTTCCAGGGGCCGAAGTGCACAATCCTTTCTTTTTGTGCCTCTTCGCTCCGCTCTTCCAGTACAATCATAGCCAGTGTATCCGGGTGGTTCGAGCAGTATTCTTTGACCTCATCCGGGGTCATAACCATAAAGGCGGTTGAAAGGGCATCGGCGGTTGCGGCGTCAGGGGCACAGGCCCAGGCGGCGCGTTTTCCCTCAACCGGCCGAGCCATGCGGGGGTCGATGATATGCCGGCCCTGTTGCAAACCTGAGCCGCTCAGGGCCCGGCCCTGCAAATGAAGGCCGGCTAAGGTCTGTTTGCGATTATCCGGATTGCTTAACGTCAGGGGCCAGCCTTTTCTCCCGGATGGGGCGTCCATCGCCAGAACCGAGCTGTAGCCGCCGTGAATCAGAGCGGTATCAATACTCCAGTCGCGCAGCATCTCAGCCATCCGGTCAACCGCGTAGCCCTTGCCGATACCGCCAAGGTCAATTTGCACCCCCGCTGCTTCACTTTTGCGAAGCCCCTCGGTTTGCTTCGCAAGAAGCAGAGGGGCAAGCAAAATGGCGGGGGCCAGCACCTTCACCGTATGCTCGGCTTCGTCCAGCTCAAAAAGGTGTATGCCGGTACGCTGGCGGGCAAGATTGAGCTGCTCTTTAGAAGGTGTGCGTGCTTTTTCATCTTCGCCAAGCCAGCAGCCCAGCAGCGACCCAATGGTAATATCAAAAGCCCCGTTGGTTTCGGCGTAAATCCGGGTAGCAAGCAACAGAGATTTGAACGCGTCCAGGCCAACCCGCAAAGACCCCTTGGGGACGAGATTGTTAATTCGGGAGATGTCGCTGTTTTCGATGAATCGGCTGAGTTCGGCCTCGAGCCGGTCAAGCTCATTGAAAGCGGCCCAGGCCGCCTGTTGGGCGTAGCGGGCATCCTCGTGCAGGATGATGACCTCGAAAGTGGTCGCCATGGCCTCGTGGGAAAAACGCTGCAGACCGGGGATTGAATCCCAATCGCTCTTAACAAAGCAAATTTCTTCTTGCGGCTGATTCATTTTTCACCTGTTGTTTGTGGTTGAATGGATTGCATCTGTCGCTGGAAGCGGTCCCACAATACGTAGCCGCGTAATTCGATTTGCGGGCGCAATTCTATGTACCTGTCAAACAGAGCCACATACGGGTTGCGCTTGCCTGGAGGGCTGAATTCATTTAACTTTTTCATAAGAGCCGGCTGAACCGCAGGGGAAGCAATAATGACGGCAGCAGGCGGTTTGACATTATCAACCTCGGTCCAGTAGCCAACGTTGGGAAAAGAACGCAGGTACCAGGGCAGTGGCCAATAATCTTTGCCGGGGCAAATCACATGAATTATCATTTCGCGGCCATTAGGGTCAACCCGGGCCATCTCTTCCACCTGTCGCGCTATGGTAAAAACATCCGTGGTCGGATGAGCGTAGACATACGGATTGCGCGTGTCGGCGTAGAACTTGTAACTGCCTGAATATGCCTGCCAGGTGAGGTGGGCTCCACCGGCGACCAACAGCAAGCTGATAAACGTCCGGGCCAGAACGTTTGGCGACAGCTTTATCAGTGCCACGGCCCCGACGCCGGCCAACAAAATCATACCGTGCAGGAATCCCAGCAGACACCAGGGTGTTTTATATCGAATTACGGAATACAACACGGTCATTATGAGCGTGTAAAAGGCGATGAACCTGAGCAAATGAAAATCAACACCAGATAAGCCCTTTCTCGTCCAGCCCTTCCGAAGAGCGGGGCTCGTCATAGCGACTATGAAGCCCGCCACGGCTAAAAAGACAATGAGGGCTTCGCTCCAGAGTGGCCCTGAACCGTATCTGGAATAGATGAGCATTTTGAGGTAATAATGCCAGGGGTGAATATGCAATTGGTTTTGACGGGCCCGGTCGAAGTACGTTGCATAAGTTCGAACCGAATCCAAAATTCCGTTTGGGTTGCTAAGAAATGATGAGTAAAACAAGGCTGAAACTATTATAGCGGCCGCAACCACTGCAATGAAGTGCGAGGGCTTTACTGCTCGGACGGTCTTGATAAAACCACCGGAGCCGTCCCGTCGGCTCTGCAGCAAGAGTGTAAGCACCAGAGCCAACAGCATTGAGTCGAAAGCAATGATGAATGTTTCTTTGGTTGCGTGCGCAAGGCCCAGGAACACGCCCGTTAGTAAGGCCCAGGTGATGTTTTTGCTCCGAGTGTAGCGGTAGCCGGAAGTGATTGCCCCAAAGGTGAAACAGACCAGGAGCATTTCCTGAATGTAGTAGCGACTGTAGAAAACCATAGCCGGTGAGATAGCGGTCAATACGGCGGCACAAACCGCGGCGGTCCGCCCCA
>JAUXAH010000483.1 GCA_030614945.1 Phycisphaerae bacterium | reverse complement strand
TTGTAGAGGAAGCATTACATCTGTAGAGAGTCCTTTACAAATCAGACCTTTTTATGCAAAACGAACCCAATCTTGTCCGCCGTAGGCGGATTGCAAATGAATGTAACCTCTTTAATAACAGTGGCTTATGAAAATAAATCCGATTGGACACTTGGTGAAAACAAACCCAATTCAAAGCCAATTTCCGAAAGGCCAAAAATGAACGCAAATCTCTTTGTTACAAAGGATTATAACAACGAACAACGAACAATGAACGATCATGCAAAACAAACCCAATCAAACCCAATTTCTCTCTTGCCCAAACCCCCTATATTAACCACCCTGCCCCCGAAAAACAACCTCAGAAAATCCCATTTCCCCCTAAATCAAGATATTTTCAGTCTTGTTTACGATATGCGATATGCGATTGCCTAATCAAAAATTGCTTCTGCTATGTCGTTTATTGCGGTGCGGGTTTTGCTGTTGGTGTTGTTGGCCAGGATGGAAAATATATAATCTCCGTCTGCGGTGCTGCATACGCCTGAAAAGGACCTGACGCCGGCCATATATCCGGTCTTGCCGAAAATTTTGCCCTTGTACTGTTGCTCTTTGAAATATCTGGCAATTGTCCCTTCCACCCCTCCTACCGCAAGCGAATCTTTATAGAGTTTCCAATTCCTGCTTTTGTAAGTATCTGATAATACTCTCGTTATAGCATTTGCACTGAGCTTATTTTGTCTGCTCAGGCCGCTGCCGTCATCGATATGAAATTGGCTTCTATCGATGCCAAGCCCTAACAGGTACCGTGAAATCAGTTGCCGCCCCCCTGCCCAACTGCCGTTTTTGCCGCCCGGGTTATTAGCAGCGGAGATAGTTTTAAGAAGCGCCTCGGCCGCCAATCCCAGGCTGTTTTTATTACACCGCGCCAGACAATCAGCTATCGGTGTGCTGTATTCAGCTAACACGGTGACGTTGCAGTCATCACCCACGGCTTTTTCTATGAGCTGACCATTTGTATTTATCCCTGCTTTAGCTAAATTCTCCGCCAACAAAAATCCGAAAAACGCAGCAGGTCTTTCAATCGCAACGGCAAACGGCCCTGCCTGTTTTCTACATTTGCCGTGGACGACAATCCTATTAGGTTCGGGCTGGCGATAAGAGCCAACGGTACTCGTGCCCTTTGATATTGGTGTGACCTTATTGATGAGCTTTATGAAACCGGTTTTCGGCTCGATAGAAACAGCTACTTTTCCGCCGGTGTTTTTTGCGGTAACCTCTATACAATTGCCGTTAAAGTTCAAACCGCTCACTTCGCAGGCATAGCGCCGGTTCAACTCTTTCTTCGGCCAGTTCGGATGAAAGCGCTGGTCATCAAATACGCTGCTGTCAACGATAATGTCTTTGATGGTTTTTATTCGCTTCTTCTTTAATGCTGCTATTATATCTTGAAATATCCAGCCGTCCTTTCGGCTGTATCTGGCGTCCGTAACTTTATCACCTAATAGCGGGTCACCGCCCCCTATTACTATCAGCGTGTCATCGCAAAGCCCAACTTTTGTTTCGTACTCGTAATTTGGGCCTAAATATTTTAGTGCTGCTGCGGTGGTAATTACTTTCATATTCGAGGCCGGCACCAGCGTTTTTTGTGCGTTATGACTATACACTGTTCTGCCGGAACCGGCCTTTACGATATGAATGGAAAATTGGACCTTTTTCTGGGAGGGTTGGCTGATAATGCCGTCAATTCGCTTTGCCAAATCCGCCTTCGCAAGGCCGCCAAGGCAGATAGTAAATACAGCCGCAACCAACAATTTTTTCATTCGAGCTTTCATAGCACAGTAATTTATTACCACAAATCTTCAGAGCATTCAAGCAGGAGTT
>JAUXAH010000421.1 GCA_030614945.1 Phycisphaerae bacterium | reverse complement strand
AACGTGGCGCTCCGGAGAGCTTCGGTATTGGCACTTCGCTCTTTTAGCGGTTTTCTGCCCGTCCAGCTTGTCAAGTTGTTCCCAAAGACCCTCATGAGCCATTTCGTCTTACTCTCGCATCTCGTATCTCAATAATCAATAATCAATAATCAATAGTCAATTTGCTCTGTTGAAAACATACGCTGATTGTCATTCTGAACGGAGCGCAGCAAAGTGAAGAATCTCTTTATCGCACGGAAACAGCGAGATTCTTCGCTGCACTCAGAATGACACGGAGGCCTTTCAACAGAGCATTAGAAGTTCTAAATCTGCGTGGGGAAAAACAGGGAACTCCAGGCATCTTTTCGTTAAATCCACCTGCTAAATGACTATATCTCCTAAGTTCAGCCCTCCAACGTGCTTTATTGGAAGATAAATTAACAAAAAGTGCGCAAGATAATTGTATTTGCCAGGCAGGTTTGCTATTTTGATGAAAGAAAAGCTTACCTGTGGCAAAGCTATCAGCGCAGCTAAATTAGCCTTAGTCAGGAAATGTCAGTTTGAACGTGTGGGGTAATAAGGAGCAGGAACAGTGCTTAAAATAGGAATTGTGGGATTCGGCTTTATGGGGCGAATGCACTATCGGTGCTGGAGGGCACGGGACGATGCACAGATTGCGGCCATTTGCGATGCAAACGAGAATATCGTCGAAGATTCGAAAAAGGCGGTGGGCAACATCGAAGGGGCAGAGGACGCAGTCGATTTTACGGGCATCAACATTTATTCCGACATTGGAAAGATGCTGGCAGAGGAGAAACTGGATGCAGTTTCGATTACTCTGCCGACATATCTGCATGCCCGGTACGCGATAGAGGCGCTGAAGTCGGGGGTGCACGTGTTGTGCGAAAAACCGATGGGGCTAAATGTCACTGAGTGCGAGAGTATGATGGCCGCTGCGAAGTCGAGCCCCGCCCATCCGATGGGCTGGGCAAGCGGGAAAGTATTGCAGATCGGACATTGTGTGCGTTTTTGGCCGGAGTATGCAAAGACAAAGGAGATTGTGGCAAGCGGCGAGTACGGCAAGGTGCTGGCCGCAACCTTTCGAAGGTTGGCTGACGAGCCGACCTGGAGCTACGATAACTGGATTCTGAACGACGAACGCAGCGGCGGGGTGGCGCTGGATTTGCACATTCACGATGCCGATTTCGTGCAATACCTGTTTGGTATGCCGCGGGCGGTCTGTAGTTTCGGTGGCAAAAACAGTGCGGGAAGGCTGGTTCATATTGTAACACAGTATCTTTACGATGACGATAAGGTGATTACCGCTGAAGGAGGATGGGCGATGACGCCCTCGTTCGGTTTCGAGATGAGCTTTAATATCGTTCAGGAAAAAGCGACGATTGTCTACGATTGCACGCGGGAGCCGGCTTTTAAGGCGTGTCCCGCGGATGGCGAGGCATTTACGCCGGAGGTACAATCGGGGGACGGGTATATATTGCAAATCGACCATTTTGTGCGAGCGCTGAAAGGTGAAAAAATTACGCCCGTGACGACGCTGGAAGACTCCCGTGACTCGGTAAAGATAGTGGAGGCGGAAAAGAAATCCATACAGACAGGTGAAATCGTTTCGCTGAAATAAGTGAAGTCAAACGTGTAGGAACGAATCATAAGTTAAAGGGTTCCCAAAAAGATATTGTGGAGATGATTATTATGCGTACTTGTAAGGATTGGCCGGTATCGATCTGCAGCTGGTCACTGCGGCAGGATGTGCACGAATTGGCCGAGTCTATGCGAAAGATGGATATTGAATATGTAAACCTGGCGGTGCGGCCGGCACTGCAGCAAGGCGGTGAGAGATTCCTGCAGGCGGTGCACGAGCAGGACTGGACGATTAGCAGCACGATGATAGACTTTCCCTGCGAGGATTATTCGACGCTGGAAAGTATCAAGAAGACCGGCGGAATCGGTCCGGACGAGCATTGGGAGGAAAATCGCGAGCTGGCGCTGGGAGCGATTAACGTGACGGCGGAACTGGGCGCGAAGTACCTGCTGATGCATGCGGGCTTTATTGACCATACCCAGCCGGATTATGCCAGGAAGTTTTACGACCGTATACGGCTCCTTGCCGATGCGGCGGACCAAAAGAAAGTAAAGTTTCTGATGGAGACCGGGCAGGAGACGGCTGGGGAGTTACGGCATTTCCTG
>JAUXAH010000138.1 GCA_030614945.1 Phycisphaerae bacterium | reverse complement strand
TGGCTCCCAGGTTAGACTATCTTCCTGACTAAGGAGGGTAAGTGACGTGGCAAAAGCGTCTCTTTTGTCAAGCAAGTCCCAGTCTATCTGTGCCCGAATCCCAGCCTTAGTCAGGATAACTACCCGCAAATCGTAGGACTTGAGAATCAGGATTGCTTTCCTGGCCAGCCGGTGAGTGTCATCAGCCGGCTGATATGGATCTGTCACGAAACACATCAAGATAGACCTTTTCTCATTTAGATTAGAATACCGTTCGGCATCCCTCTGTATCTGCTCTATAATGCCCTTTCTTGGTTGCGGGTTCTGACCCCACTGCTCTTTATCCTGATGGGTAACCGCGGCGCCGTAACAATAGATGCAGTTATGGGAACAGCCGGTATAAAGGTTGATTGCCAGCTCGCAGTATTCCCGAGCTCTCCCCTTGGTTTCATAAATCGCTTTCATCATTCCTCCTTGGAAAAACTAAACTCCCTGGCCCCATCTACGCATGACTGCCTGTCACTACAGTACCTGATGTTCTGCTCACCGCAAACCTGACCGTTAATGACAAGCGGTTTAGTCAGGACTGAAATCTTATTGTTTGGTCTCTCTTCACCACAGATATGACACTTCCAGGTATCAAAAGCAGTAACCATCTTCTATCCCTCCTCAAGTTTCTTTATCTCAGCCAGCCAGCTCAACTGTGCTGTAATTCGATAATGGCCAATTCTTTATGAATATCAATGTTGTTACGACACTCATCGCAAGAGATATTCCCATAACCAACGGCCCCGCATACCGGGCAGATGGGATGGTCATGCGGGCAGTCAGCCAAGCACATTAGAAACGAGCAGGGGCCGTCAAAGTGCATTTGCCTTACTTCCATCTTTAGGTACCCCCCTCGAGTTTCTTTATTTCTTCCAGCTCAATTATGGTGAGTGGGGCTGGTTTAAGATCCACAACTGCTTCCACCTTGCTTTCTCTTGAAAAGGATGGTATATTAACAATATGATTGCTACCCAGCCTAATATTTTGACATGGCCTAGAAGAATATCTAAGTCCCGCATCCGCGTTCATTTGACCATCCTGGGGGAGCCAATCTCCAAACAACGCCCCCGATTCAGTGTTAACAAAAATGGGGGAGTCTATACCCCGCGCCAAACAAGGGAATCCGAGGAGTGGATTGGCTGGCAAATTAAGAATGCCTACCAAGGCCTCATGCCGGATGCCGACTATGCTTTTGGGGTACGTATTCTGTTCTATCAAAGCAACCAGCAGCGCCGAGATCTCGATAACATGACCAAACTTATTCTTGATGCTTGCACAGGAGTAGTATGGAGAGATGACTCGCAGGTTACTGAGATAATCGCTCACGTTTTCCGGGGGGATGATAAACCCCAAACTGAACTCTGCATCTACTCTCTCGATTATATTACCCACATGACTAGCACGTGCGCCGCTTGCGGTAAGCAGTTTCGCTCCTATCCTTCGTGGCAAAAACAGAACAAAAAATACTGCTCTCGCAGCTGTCAAATCGCAGCGATGCGTAGTGGTTTGTTCAAAAACTGCACACATTGCGGAAAGAAAATTTACCGTGCGCCTCACAGGCTGGGAGCACGAGAGGTTTACTGTTCTCTTGAATGCTTGCACGCTCATAAAACGGTTGAATTGCAATGTGAGTATTGCAAACGCACCTTTCGTCGTCCTACGTCTCTCAATAAAAGCGGCAGAAAGTTTTGCTCTAATGTCTGCCAAGCTGCTTTTAGGCGAGAACATAGAGCTAAACAAGCCAAGGGCATTTGCATAGTTTGTGGCGGTTCTACCAGTAAGAAAACCTATAAGCGATGTGCCGCCTGTTATATCATTAGTAAGCAATCTAAGACTCCCTTGATCTAGTAAGTGTGCCCCCCAGTTGAGGCTATACTCCACCGGGGGTAAGAACGGAACTTCAATCCTCATCTTTCCCTTAAGCATTTCAGACATAGGGTCGTCTCCCTGATCTCAATTTTGGCACTCCTGTCGGCATCGGGGTGATAGGTAACCTCACCACACTCCCTACACTTCCAGGCCACATTAGTTAAATTCTCAGTCATATTTCCAACCTCTCCTCTCTACTGACTTTTGTAGTCATTAGGGCGGTCCCCTCGCAATACCTAGCCAGTCTAGTAGAATTGCCCTGATGTAGCTGAGGTGCAATTTATTCTGCGCAGCCGCCTCTTTGAAGGCGTCATGTATCTGTTCGGCCGTGGCACCGCCCGCCGAGGATATTTCTTCCCCGAGATCTTGCAACTGGGCTGTTTCCCGGCTATTAGGCATCCTCCCCCAGGCTTGAGGGAATGTATCTACAAGCTTCTGAAAGAGAATTGAATCAGTAAGAGAGGGTGCGGGTTTCTCAGCTGAGCTCTCACCTGAGTCCTCAGCTGAATTTCCTCTTCCTCTTACTCTTCTCTTTATAGTTTCTCTTTTAATAGAGGTTGTTAAGGGGTTTTTTGAGGTCTCACCTGAGTTCTCACCTGAGGACACCTCGTTGCTCACCTGAGAGCTGATACCCCTGTCACCTGAGGGCTCACCTGAGACAGGCCAGCTTTGTGTAAAGACTGTTTTAGCGTCCCTTTTATAACGTAGATGGTCCTGCCACCCCTCCGCGGGAGAATAATCTGATGGCCATGCCCACTGCATCCTTTGATTAGCCTCCCACCAATCAAGCAGCTGGATGGCTGCGGACTTTGGGGTTTCGTAGCAAAGTATGAGTTTATTATCCTGGAGCTCCTTGAGCAGTCCCGGGATATCCTGCTTGGTGATGTGATCTATATTAGGGCAGACAGCGTATTTAATCTCTTCGGGGTCACCGCAGAGCCGGCCCTGGTCGTCGGCGTTGGACCACATCAATGGGAAGAGGCCGATGGCCTTTAATGACAGGCGCCCGTATCGCCTGTCGGTAGAGTAGCTCTGGGGGAACATTCTGCCCCGGGCAATAGCTCGTCTCATATTGCTCCTTAAAACAGTGAGTAGGGACGATTTGAACTAGCCACAATAACCTCTGCCGGCACCTTCTCAAACTTGACATACATGAAGCTGGCTCGTGCTCTATCTTTGAGACCCCCTCGCAAGTGCCAAGGTACGCGGTGCTGGGCTGTGGCGCGCTGAAGACGGGACCAGTCTAGCAGTATCCAGGGGCCAAATTGCAGGCAGCCCGTTGGGTCATACCCCACGAAGTAGTAGTTGGCCTTTAGCTTGTAGAAGTCGCCTTTCTCTAGGGTCAACCAATCCTGGCAGTGCTCAATGGTCACGGTGTCAAAATCGGTGAAGAGGAACTTCTCCTGCAATGTGCTCTCGCCCCCTGCTACGGGCCGAAGAATTACATCGATGCCAAGTTGGTAGTCGTAGCCTGCCTCGAACTCCGCCTTTGTACAGTCTATGATTTCCTCGCCGGGCAGGAGAGGCATTCTCAGTGCGGTGAATATCTCCCGGTAGAGTGCGTTGGCGGCAGGCCAATGTTTCTTAGCATCCTCAAAACGCCACTTCCCTGTGCCCTTGATCTCATCTGTGATGTTGAATCTGGTGACCCCAACCATGAATGGCACTCCTTATTAATTCGTTATATTCTGGTTCCTTCTCTATCAACAGGCATTTACGGTTGCCTATTATCTGGCAAGCCCGACCAACTACTCCGCTACCAGCGAAGCAATCTAGTACAACATCTCCTGGGTGACTGGCGACCCTAGCTAATTGCAAAATTAAGTTTATGGGCTTCTGGGTAGGGTGTAACTTTTTATCAGTGAAGTTGGATTGGGGCACTGCGTATTCACAGGAGTCGAAGCGCTCTGGCCCCCAATCTTTGGGCAGGTCTAAATCTCTATTGCCAAAGTAAAAAATAACTTCATAACTCGATATAAAGCTATTTTTGATAACCCGCCCCTTGCTCATGTTTTTGCGAATCCATATAATTTTATTTATAATGCTAAAGTAATTCCGCAATATACCCTCGAACTCAAAGCTACGCCGGGCATCAAAGAAGATAAACCCGGAGTGCCTGTCCTTAAGCTTAGGCTTCAGGGTGGCTAGCCACCGGTGATAAAACTCGTTGTCTTTTTTGTCCCATTCATAATCATTCATGACGGAGTAGGGAGGGTCAGTCAGTAAAACATCAGCCGACTCATCCGGCAGAGTAGGTAAAATCTCTAAACAGTCCCCCTCTAGGTGGGTGATATGAGTTTTATTCCCGACCAAACCTTTATGTGAATTCCCGACCAACCATTCGTGAATGGTCGTTTTAGCAAGGTGAAGTTGGTCAACAATTCTCCGTTCTGTCCAACCATAATCATACCGAAGGCTTAAAGCCTCTTGCTTCAGTTTTTGTCGTTCTGGTGTCAGTTTCCTTGCCATATACCTCTCTACTCCTCCTAATCAGCTAATTTTCACTGGCTTTATCTTCTGCCAGCTGACTAAAAATAAAAGGGCTCGGGAGCACATCTCCCAAGCCCTTGGATATTGCCAGCGAGGCCATGCCGGATGACACAACCTGGGGGTTGTAGGCCTCGCCTGCTATCAACACCTTTCGGCGGTTGACGCCTTAAAATTAAAAAATCCAGCATATTTAACCCCCAGTTGAGAATATTACACCCTTTCACTTTGGCGATAGCAAGTCGGCTGACAGAGGTTGAGAGGGACTGGCCAACTTAAACCGCCCTTGCGACCCTGTTCGTTAAAACAAGCTCTGCTGTTTTTCCAGCCGGGTATTTATCTGGTTTGTGAAGTCCTCCGCTTGCTCTCTTTTCAGCTTTTTCAAAGCCCCAGTGACGCTCGTGCCACTCACCTTATATTGGCTGATGATAAAGGTGAGCATGGTATCGTCTGTCCACTTCAATGTTTTCTGGGACTCCTTCAGCCAAGTCAGATCGATGCTGAAGCCCTCTCCCTCAATTGCCTCACCCTGGGATGTCTCTTCGGCGGCCGGTGGGGTCTGCGTTTTTGTTGCCTGTGCCTTAGCCTTGGGTGCGCGCGCACCTACTTTTTTGTTTCCCTCGCTGGCTTTACCTTTCAGCTGGGGAGGAGGCTCTTCGGTAACAATATGGTATTCAGCCTCGATAACTTTCTGGATGTCACTCACATCTTTGGCACGATCCATCCAAGTGGCGGTCATCTCCTTCATCTTGGCCTTGGCCTCGGGGAAAACCTCACGGACCCATCTTTTTATGGCGCGGACCCTGGCCTGGTTACCTGGTAGGTCGCGGGCCGGCGTGGAGAGCTCATATTCCTTGCCGTCCTTGCCCGTCTTCTTGCTCTCCGAGGCCTTGTACCAACCATAGGTGGCCACGTCGGCCTGATCCTTGCGGTGACCTACGGCGACCCAGACATAGGCTTCGGGGTCTTTGCAGAGGTCAACCTTTATTTCCTTGGCGATCTCCTTGACCTCGGGGTATGGCTTTTCCTTGTAGGCATCCTGCGTCTGCAGATACTCTTCAAGGCGCATGGTGCTCGGTGGCCCCGCCCAGGCTTCGGCGCAGCTCCGGGCAGCCAGCGATAGCCAACCGTCCTCACTGATGAGGGGTTGCACCACTATCTTCTTGGTGCCATCCTTGGCCGTTGTTTTGAAGGAGACCGGATAGATCTCCCCCAGCAAGGGGTCAAGGTCAAGACGCACACAGTCCCACAGGAATAG
>JAUXAH010000087.1 GCA_030614945.1 Phycisphaerae bacterium | reverse complement strand
ATGTACGGCATCGTCAATGGAACCTGCAACTACATCCTCTCCGAGATGACCAGCAAAGACGAGGACTTCGCCGAGGCCCTAACTCAGGCCCAGGACAAAGGCTACGCCGAAGCAGACCCCACGCTCGATATCAGCGGCGGGGACAGCGCCCACAAACTTGCCATATTAGCTTCTATCGCCTTCGGATACGAAATCAAACTCGACGACATTTTTGTCGAGGGCATTGAAGCAATTTCGAAGGATGATATTCGCTACGGCGGAGAAATGGGCTACATCCTCAAATTGCTGGCAATCGGACAAAAAGGCAAAGACAACAGAGTCTCACTGCGGGTGCATCCTTCTTTTATTGCCAGGGACAATTCGCTTGCGCGTGTCGATGGCCCGTTTAATGCCATCAGTATATTCGGCAGTGCTGTCGGCCAGGTAATGTACTACGGCCGGGGCGCGGGAATGATGCCTACCGCAAGCGCGGTCGTTGCGGATATTATCGACGTCGCTCTGGGCAATTCCGCTACTACCTTTCGCCACCTGCATCTAAAACCAAGGAGCGAAATAGAATCACTAATGGAGAAAATAGGCGATACTGTAAGCAGGTTTTATATCAGGGTGATGTGCAGGGACCAGGCGGGGGTGGTAGCCCGCTGGAGCAAAACACTCGGCGACCACCAGATAAGTATATCCGGAGCGTTACAGCACGAAGGTATCGGGCCTGACAACACGGTACCGGTGGTAATAATAACGCATCCTACGCAGCAGAAAAACGTTACCGCCGCATTAGAAGAGCTGGAAGAGCTGGATGTTCTCAGTGGAAAGCCGGTCTGCATAAGAATCGTGGATATCCCGGAGGATAAAGAAAGTGCCTAAAGTTTGGAGTGTCTAAAGTGCCTAAAGTTATAGATTATTTTTTCACTTTAGACACTTTAGTTCACTTTAGCTCACTTTAGGCACTACGAGATACAAGATATGACTAAGTATGCCATAATAGTTCCTGACGGTGCGGCGGACGAACCGCTCGAACAATTCGGTAACAAGACCGTGCTTGAAGCTGCTGAAACGCCCAATACGGATAAAATCAGCACGCAGGGCAGGCAGGGTCTCGTCCGGACAGTCCCGGTCGATATGGAGCCCGGCAGCGATGTTGCTCAAATGAGCCTGCTGGGCTATGACCCGCTGCGATACTATACCGGCAGAGCACCAATTGAGGCGGTGGCGCGAAATATCGAGTTATCTGAGGACGACTGGGTTTTCAGATGCAATCTGATTACCATTGCCGACGGCAAAATGGCAGACCACAGTGCCGGACATATCTCCACCGAAGAGGCAAGCAAACTGATAAAGGAGTTAAACGACTGCCTCGCTAATGACCGGATTCGTTTCTATCCGGGCATAAGCTATAGGCACCTGTTAGTCTTCAAAGGGCTCGATTTCGACGTTCAGACGTATCCGCCGCACGATAGCATAGGTAAGGCAGCAGAAAAGATTTTGCCCCGCGGCAAAGGCGCTGAAATGCTTATCGATTTGATGGCCCGTTCACAGCAGCTTTTCATCAATCACGACATTAACAAGGTCAGAAAAGACCTCGGCGAAAATCAGGTCAGCTCCATCTGGCTCTGGGGACAGGGCAGGAAAGCGCAAATGGAAAGTTTCCAGAAGCGGTTTGGAATCAAAGGTGTCGCTATCACCGCCGTTGACCTCGTAAGAGGTTTGTCAATGCTCATCGGCTTCGACCTGATAGACGTGCCCGGCGCCACCGGCTTTATCGACACAAATTATCAGGGCAAGGCAACCGCCGCCATAGAAGCGCTCGACAAATATGACCTTGTTTTTGTCCACATAGAAGCGCCTGATGAAGCATCTCATAATGGCAGCGCCGAGATGAAGAAAAAAGCCGTCGAGCAAATTGATAAATATATTGTCGGGCCTGTGCTTGAGGCGATACAGAATTATGAAAGTTGGCGAATACTGGTAATGCCCGACCATTACACGCCCATCCGAAGCATGGCTCACTCACCTGATCCGGTCCCATTCGCTATGGCCGGCGGCGGTATCAGCGGCATTTTACATACGACTTTCAGCGAGGCCAACGCCGCTAAGTCGGGATTTAGAATAGACAATGGTTTTGAACTAATGGAATATTTCTTAAAAAGCTAAAGCAATTGACCATCAAAACCGAATTCAATAGATAATAACGGACAACTTAAATTTTAACAGGCAAACTATGGCAATAACTGTGCAAAAGTTTGGCGGCACTTCGGTAGCTGATGCGGAAAAGATTCGCCGGGCCGCTGAGCGGGTAATTAAAGCGGTAAAGAACGGCTATCAGGTTGTGGTGGTTGCCTCGGCCCGCGGCAAACAGACCGATGAGCTTATCGCTGACGCCCTGGAGCTTAATCCCAACCCGCCCAAACGCGAGCTCGACCAGCTGCTCAGTACCGGTGAGCAGCAATCAGTCTCGCTTTTCGCTATGGCTCTCGACGCTATGGGTCACGATGCCATAAGCTTTACCGGCGGCCAAATCCGAATGATTACCGACAGCGACCATACAAAGGCGCGGATAAAAAGCGTCGATGCCGAACGAATCCACAAACAGCTGGACAAAGGCAGAATTGTCATTGTTGCCGGCTTTCAGGGTATAGATGAGAAGGAAAATATAACCACGCTCGGCAGAGGCGGCTCGGACACAACCGCAGTTGTACTCGCCGCAGCGCTGGGAGCCGAGCAGTGCGAAATTTATACTGATGTCGATGGAATCCACACGACCGACCCGCGAATATTCAAAAATGCCGCAAAGATAGCACAGATTAGTTACGACGAAATGCTCGAGTTGGCAAGTCTCGGAGCCGGCGTTATATACACGCGGGCCGTCGAGTGTGGTAAAAACTATGATGTCAAAATTCACGTAAGAAGCAGTACCGAAGAAAAAGAAGGAACAATAATTACTCATGAGGTGCCGCAAATGGAAGGTGTAGTGGTTTCAGGAGCGACAGTACAAAAGGATATGGCAAAGATAGGTCTTGTCGGCGTTGATAACGTCCCGGGTAATGCCGCTAAAATTTTCGCTTGTCTGGCAAAGGCCAAAGTGGTCGTCAACGACATTGTTCAAACAGAAGTCAGCCCCAAAAAGGCAAACCTCTCGTTTATGATAGGCATTTCCAATTTGGTCGCCGCCAAAAAAGCTGTAGAACAAATCAAAGACGATGTTAATTGCGAAAGCATCTTAGCTCGCGACGATATCGCCGAGATTTCCGTGGTCGGCGTGGGTATGCGAACCCATTATGGCGTCGCCGACAAAATGTTCAGTGCCCTGGCCAAGGCCAAGGTCAATATCGATTCAATTACAACCAGCGAAATTCGCATCAGTTGCATTGTCAATAAAGACCAGGCCGAACAAGCCCTCGAGGCCGTTTGCGTTGCCTTTGAGCTGGACAAACCGGCTGAGAAAAGAAATCGTTAGTATTTAGTTCGCAGTTATGAGTTCAGGGTTCATAGACTGCTAACTCCAAACTACGAACTACGAACTATGAACTATTATGCGATGAGCAGACGCCGGCGAACCGGCATAATCATCCTGTGCCTGCTGCTGGCAGCATTATTTATCTGGCTCGACCACAGCTCGATTAGACGTAAGTAGCAGCGGCAACCCAACGATTTTGAAAAATACCACGACAAAACCTTCACCGTTGTAAAGGTCGTCGATGGTGACACCATTGATATAGACGTTCCTGATAGCAAATATAATCACACAAGAATACGGCTCTGGGGAATCGACACGCCGGAGACCAAAAACCCAAAACTTGGCGTTATGTATTTTGGCCCACAGGCCGCTGAATTTACAACGAAATTAACTCTCGGAAAACCGGTTCAGGTTTACCTCGATACAACACGCACCAGAGGATATTATGGCAGACTGCTGGCCTATGTCCGGCTGCCCGATGGCAGATTTTTGAATGAAGTCTTGTTAAGCGAAGGTTTCGCTTACGCGGACCTGCGATTTCGCCATAATTTTTATAACAAGTACCCGCAGTTAGAGGCAAGCGCCCGCAGCCAGAAAAAAGGATTATGGGAAAACGTTAAGCGTGAGCAATTGCCCGAATGGCTGCAACAAAGAAAACCGAACCTGCTGAACAAATAATCTCAGCCACAAAGAACACAGAGAAATAATCACCAATCAGTAATCCTTAATCATTTCTTCGGGAAATTTAAAAACGCATACTCACCGCGATATTTCTCAGCCAACTGGTCGATCGCCGGCGTTTCATAAAACGTACTGCCGTAACAGCCTAAATCGCTCCAACCCAGATCATCGACAAGAAAGAAAACCACATTAGAGCGTTTGCCGGTATTCTTTAAAACTTTAGACTCCAAACAACCAGTAAACGGTAAACTTCCTGCGGTCAGCGCTGCAAGTTTCAAAAAATCTCTTCTTGATTTAATCCAAGATTTCCCATTTAACTCTTTGCTAAACATTATTCTACCCTTTCAATGCAAACAATTTTACCAAATTCATCTTGAACTATCAAGATTTTTTTTTCCAAGGCATTTTTTCAGCGATTCTTATGGCGAATGTCTAATGTTGGAGTTGGCGGCAGCGATGTTTTTTGATTTTAAAAATGAGGTGATTTTAAAATAGGGCTTATGAATGCATTCACAAGGAATAGGTTCCTGGAACCTTTAGTTACCTTATCAAGTGGGCCAGTTGGCCGATTCTGTTCTTGCCGACTTGAGGTACTTTTCTATCCTCGCAACGACGGCGGGGTGTTCGGCTGCGACGTTCCGGGTCTCGCCGATATCTTTCGACAGATCGAACAACAGCAGCGGCTGTCCTTGTTTTGCACGGATGGCTTTGTAATTCCTCCACCGCACAGCCTGCTGGAAACCACGCTCGAAAAACTCCCAGTACAGAAACCGATCCGATGTGTCCTGCGTACGGGCAAGCAGCGTCGGCAGGATACTGATACCGTCGATACCCTCGGGCGGGGCGGTTTGCGCAAGATTCGCGGCAGTCGGCAGGAAATCGGCAAAGTACCACGGTGCGTCGCTGGTCTTTTGGGCCGGGATCTTGCCCGGCCAGCGCACAATCATCGGCACACGAATCCCGCCCTCATACATGTCGCGTTTATAGCCCTGCAGCGGACCGTTGGAGTTGAAGAACTCCGCAACCTGCGTCAGTGTTTTCGAACCACTCGAACGCGGACCGTTGTCCGAACAGAAAAACACGATCGTCTTGTCGTCAATATGCAGTTGGCTGAGTGTCTGCATCACCCTGCCGATGGATTGATCGAGTCGGTGTATCATCGCAGCATACGTCTTCATCGGCTCCGGCCAGCTTTTGTCGGTATAGGGTACGAGTTCGGGTGCATCGAGCGGAGAATGAGGATTGACATAGGCCAGATACAGGAAGAACGGCCGCCTGCTGTTGTTTTTCAAAAACTCAACAGCCTCATCGGTGCACATATCCGTATGATAGTAACCTCGCTTGCCGTCCTGATTTGCCGTTATGTCGACAAGCTCCCGGTTGCGGCAGCGTTTCGCCGGCCAGTACGTCGGATTGATCGTTTCCTCCGTCCGTGTCAGCCACCCATAGAACTCGTCAAAACCTCGATCAAGCGGTCCGGCCTTTTCATCGTAACCCCCGAGGTGCCACTTGCCGATGATCCCCGTGCGATAACCCGCTTCGCCAAGCACATGGCCGACGGTCTGGTCCGCATCCGTCAGATTCATTCGCCGCACCTGTCGCCCTCGCTTGTATCCAACCGTTCCACCTGCCTTGCACATATTGCCGCGCACACGTGTGTGCCCGGTGTGCAGGCCCGTCATCAAGACGCTTCGCGAAGGACTACACACCGGCGAGCCGGCATAGCACTGGCTGAAACGCATACCCTCCCTTGCCAGTCGGTCGATATTCGGAGTGCGAATCTTGCGCTGGCCGTAACACCCCAGATCACCGTAACCCATATCATCAGCCATAATGAAGATGATGTTGGGTTTTTTGGCGGGGTGTTTTTTAGCGGTTTCGAGGCAACCGCCTGTTAGCAGCATCGACGTACCTAATGCTGTTGTTTTGAGGAATTGTCTGCGGTCTATTTTGTTATTCATAAGCTGAATACCTTTATCTGGGATTTCCCATATAACCTTTTATATCTTAGCTCAGCTACGCCGCTGAACTTCATTTCTAACATAATACCAAGATACACCCAAAAACTCAAACTTCCTGCCGGCCTAACGCCTGCTATTTTGGTGTAGATGGCCTACAACGGGACTACAACCGCAACGCCTGTTATCTGCCAATTCCGCAAAAATACTCATTTTATAAGCCCTGTACTATCAGCAAGTTATAAAAAAAGCAACAATTGTACACAGGTTTCAATGTCCGTTGTCAATAGGCTACTCACCACAGAAGATGATCTGCTAACAAATAGTTTTGGAACTCATCTAAGAACTCCACCTTGTATCCTATGCATCAAGGGAGATCACGACATTATTTGAAGCAGCAGGTAAACCAAGCTTCATCTCAATGGTGGCTTTCCCGTCCGCATTGACGGCGGCGGCCTTTCGCCATACCACCGCTGCTTGAGGCTGACGGGTCGGAACAGGATTTCGGCGTAGTACGTCTACTGTCCTGGGACCCCGTTCGCCTGCGCCAATCCTTGCTATCCCGGCCGGTCTATCGTAGTCTGGAAGAAGCCGGAAGAAAATATCTGCAGTAGAGACCCCCAACCTGCGAGGACTGAAGAAGAAGCCCACTCGTGCTTCGCAGCGAGCCTACTCCGCCGAAGCAACTGCGAAGGCTGGAAGCGCTGCTTCGCAGAGTAGTATCGGTTACAATTATACGATACTTGCCCGAAACCCACAAGGGCATTGAATCTCGAATGTCGAGGGGGAACTTCGAAGTTCGAAGTTGGAATTCATCTGTTCGAAATTCTATGGCGTAAATTCACGATGTAACTGCCCGAGGCGGCAGCCTGGAACGGACCGCCATACCCGCCTTCTGTTGACTTCTTTGGCGACCGTATCGTATTCGACCTCAACCAGTCGCACTTCCATTTCGCCTGGTCCGGTTGGTTTTTCGTCACCGGTCAGACTCACCCAGTCCACCGATACCGGCTCATTGACCTCGACCATCCGTCCGGTCCCCCGCCGTTTTGCTTCGCAAAAACGAAGCAGCGGGGGCAATCCAATGTGATGGTCCAACCTGTCTAAAATTGCGGACATGTTGCTGGAGACAGACCGTCCGCCGGTCTCGGTAACGGTCGCTGACAGCGCCATCTGATATATGCTGGCTTCGAGCGACTCGTGCTTCGCAGCGAAGCGCTGCTTCGCAGAGTAGTACTTCGGCAGTTGAATCTCCAAATTCGCCTTGCCTTGATTATCTAACCGGCATGTTTCCAAAGGAAGATGAAGAAAAAGGCGGTCGTGCAGTTGCCGGCCACGTGTTGTTTGCCAAACCATACGACATCAAAGAACTGGTAACGGCGATAAAGAGACTTCTGTAAAAAGAGAGAACCTTGTT
>JAUXAH010000641.1 GCA_030614945.1 Phycisphaerae bacterium | reverse complement strand
GGGAATAGTGTAACGGTAGCACGACTGACTCTGGATCAGTTAGTCCAGGTCCGAATCCTGGTTCCCCAGTCTTTTTTTCTTGATTTGCAGCTTGAAAAGGATTGTTTTGGCTTTAATCAGCTTCAAAGCATCGAAAGGAGGTTTCCAGCCCATCTTTTCGAGCTCTTCGGCAGTAGGCGCCGGTGTCACCAGGCTGGTAATGACGTAGACTCCTATACACATGCACAGCAGAATCAGGCCCGCCATCATAAAGGGGATGCCCCACCCGTCGGTGATAATTCCGTAGTCTGCGACTATCCCGTTGACTATTCTTTCTGGCTCGACTCGTGCGGCATCTATGGCAGGCAGGATGTCCACGGCAGCAGCCGTTGGCCCGTCTTGACCGAGAGCAGTTTTTGCATATGCCCCCGCTCCTCAGCCGAAAAATCCTCGAAAACTTCTTTTATCCAGGGCTTATCCATCTTCCCTGCCAGTTCCATATAAAAATCCGCCGCCTCCTGTTCTTCCTTGATGGCAAAATCCAATATCTCATCGACGGAACCAAACTTCTGCATCGCAGCACTCCTTTCGTTCTTTTCCCTGACGCATATCACTCCGGAATTCACGTTCGATATAATAACTCTACTCTCCTGTCAAAACAACGAAAAACCAAAGACCCCCGACTGTCGCCATCCCTACGCACAGCATAGACATGGATTGTAGGATTAGACCCCAATTCATTGGGAGGGAAAACAAAACCAAACCATTCCCCGCGTCCCGTAGGGACGCCCGACCGAAGGGTTGCGCGTTTACCGCTATTTAGCCCTGCGTTTTACGCGGGGTTGCCATAATCAAATGCCGCACTGCGACCGTAGCCGTACGGTGAGCACCGCCCGCCAGGTGGTACACTTTTGCTCTGCCATTTACATGTATTTACAAATATAGCGGAAGTCTAACAAAATTCTAATTTTATAGTTGACATTATATGAGCAATATAGTTCATAAAGCCTTGTTACACAAAGAGTTACACGAAAGCGGCTTTTTAAAAAAATTTTTGCAAATTCCCCATTTTTTTCTTGACTCGTCTTTCCCGAAATGGTAGCATAGCGGAAAGTGAGAAGTGGTGTATTGTGTGTTTTCCCCGCTTGAATCCTGTGTGTGTACGCGGTTTGCCGTGTTCGTCTAATGCGAAAGTGTGTGTGTGTAGATGTATGTGTGGTGGAGATGTGTGTGTAGTATGGTGTGGTGTTCAGACATGTAGAGCACCGCGAA
>JAUXAH010000589.1 GCA_030614945.1 Phycisphaerae bacterium | reverse complement strand
AACTCATTTATAACAAAGGATTACAGAAAAAAAGATGATTTCGCAGTCCAAAAAAACAAACCCAATTCAAACCCAATCAAACCCAATCCCCCAGCGCGATACGCAATACGCAATACGAGATACGAGATACAAACCCAATCCCCCCGCCCTCCGTCGTCTGTCTTCTGTCGTCTGTACTCGGTCCCCGTCATTGCGAGCATCGCGGAGCGATGCGTGGCAATCTCATTCAATAACTCTTTTCAGTCCGGCAAGGAGGGACTGCAGAAGTTCCATCGGCAGGCCCATCACATTCGTCAAACTCCCCTCTATTTTTGCAATAAACTCATCGGCCCCCTCCTGTATAGCATAAGCGCCCGCCTTGCCCCGCCAGGAGCCGCCTTTGATATGCTCGGCGATTTGCTCAGCGGTCATTTGTTTAGGATAAACGGTCGTGGTATCACTCTCGACAATCTCGGTGCCATCGACTATTCTGACAATTGCAACAGCGGTTACTACCTTATGAGGTGCGCTAAACAGCTTTTTGATAATCTGCTCCGCCTCTTTTGCATCAGCCGGCTTGCCAATAATTTGGCCTTTAAAATCCACAACCGTGTCCGCACCGATGACCAAACAGTCCGGATGACTGGCAGCAACGTTTTTTGCCTTCGCTAATGCCAGCCGTTTAGCATATTCACAAGGGCTAATGCACTCAGCCGGAAAAGCTGACTCGTCAATATCCGGGCAAACAGAACTAAATTTATAGCCGGCCTCAGCTAATAACTGTTTTCGCCGCGGCGAAGCCGACGCCAGAATAATCGATGCCGGATTCTGTTCAGACATAATTTGAGTCTTTAGTCCTGGGTCTTGAATCTAATGTGATAAACCCCGTTAGAAGCCCGCACCGAAAGTCCAGCAGACTACCGCGGGGACTTACTTCTAACGGGGTAAACTATCTTCCTGCAAAAAGCTACATACTCTTTCTCGATTTCCTCAAAATCATCATCAATATAATGCCTAAACAACAGAGGGCCGATAGCTCGATTCCACCGGATAGTTAGCGGGATGTTCCTATCTGCCGCTATCTTTTTACTCACCTCACTGAGCGGCCAATCACCCATCAGGCCGTCCAGCAGCAACCGATGATAATTGCGCAGCCGTTTTCCGTAACCCTCTTCCCGCAGGAATCGCACCAGAGCATAGGATTGGCTGTAAAAGGCCGTTAGCGCCTCTGTCTGGTTTGCAGCAAGCACTTCTCCCGGGTTCATAGCTATCAACTCTTTTAGCGGTATCATTTTGTCTTTTACCAGCGTTTTTTTCAGCGCACCCAACCGATACACATTCCGGCCCGGCTCAAAATAAAATAATCCCTGGTCGTTTCTATGCACCTCAAAGAGCATTGCGATACCCTCGTCGAGCCAGCTTGGCAGGCGGAACT
>JAUXAH010000677.1 GCA_030614945.1 Phycisphaerae bacterium | reverse complement strand
ATGACATGAGGTGGGTGTGGGGATGACCCCATAGTGAAGCAAGGCTTCGCGGGGCAGGTATAGGGGTGTGGGGATGAAAGGTGTATGTAGGGGTACGAAGACAATAGCTTAAAACGAAACATAAATCGTTGATTCATAGAATAGGAAAAAATAAGAGTGTCCAAAATGGACACTCTTATTTTTACTTTTAATTTAATTATTTTGCAGCTAATATTACGGAGTTGCTATGGCAGTGACACCCACATCCGCATCGGCGTCGGTGGCTATATCATTAGCAGCCAAATCAAGAACATTAATGCACTCTATGAAATAACCGCTGTTTGTGGCAATTTGAGATCCTGATGCAGTATAATAGAATCTTACCATTTTATCTGTTAATTTACTAATTGTGACTTCATCAGCAGTTAATGCAGTATCATTTACCTCCCAATTGACGTAGTTCAATGCAGATAGGGCCCATGTGAATGTTGTACTAGTAGTATCACTAAGAGCCATGCTTACATCTTCACTGAAGGTAATTGTAATAGTGTCAGCACTAGAGTCCGCAACTGCTGAAGCTAATGTCGGTGCAGTCGTATCAAAGGTAACTGTGTATTTAGTAGATGCATCGCTTTCAGCAAGACCAGGAGCTGTAGCAGTAACATATACTACCCTTACTCCATCTGTAACTTTGGCCATTGTTTTCGTTACACTAAAATCTCCGCCTTCGCCTGTTGTACTTACGCCAATCTGTACATCATCAACATACAACTTTATTATAGCACTTGAAACGCCATATCCCCCCGTAGTTAAAGAACTAGTATACTGAGTAAGGGTAGAGTAAAGAGAAATAGATCCAACGCTTGTGATATATGGAGTATCTGTCTTTGCAACTGTTGGTGTTACTGGTTCTGTTGGTGTTACTGGTGTAACTGTTTCAGGAAGACAACCCACAAAGAGGAAGGAAGCAACTGCTACTACCATTAAAACAATTATAAGTTTTCTCATTATTTTTCTCCTTTCGTTTTTTACAATGAATTTACTTAGTTAATTTCGCGAAATTAATTAATCTTAATTTCTTCTTTTAAAATAGCTTCTTACTCTCGCTGCTTACGAGGGGAGTTTTTTGCTCCTTTTATTTCATAAGCACTT
>JAUXAH010000634.1 GCA_030614945.1 Phycisphaerae bacterium | reverse complement strand
TAATTGCCGATTGCCTGAGCCTGTCATTCCTGCGAAAGCAGGAATCCAGGCCTTTCCAGTCAGCACTATGTCTGATGCTATCGGCAATCTTTAACTGTGATTGGTATTAATCCGCGTCTAATTCTAATCCTTCTTTTGTGCCTTTTTGTGGCAAAAAATAAAAATCGGTGTCAATCAGTGTTAATCTGTGTCTAAATTTTTCTGCGTTAATCTGCGAAATCTGCGTCTAAAAAAGAAAAAGTGAAAAAAATTAGCCACGAAAACGCAAGGAAAATAAAAGTGAGCTAAAGTAAGATAAAGTGAGATAAAGATTCAGGCTATCAGGGCATCAGGCTACCAGGTAGTGAATATCAGGTTACCAGGACATCAGGCTCGTTCTTCCTGATAATCTGATCCGCTGGTATCCTGCATCCTGATTTCCTGATCTTCTGATATCCATACTTCAGGCGCTTTACACTTGTTAATGCCTCGGTGTCTCTGGAGTTATTACCTGGGTTCGGAAAGTTCTTAGTTCTCTCGGGAGTAATTTATTCAGTACAGGGCCTTCCGGAGTCTCTATCACTAATGTCCCATCATCACTTAGCAGTTGAATATCATTGCTGTCCGGGAACTGGAACATAGCTTCCGGAGCGATTATCGGAAAATCGCCCAGCTCGGTCAGTACTCCGGTCGCCATATCGTATTTATAGAGTATTTGCAGCGGTTCATCATCGGTTGATTTATGTGAGCCGGCGACGATAAGGTATTGGCCGAGTGTGGATGAATATTCAATACTGCGTATGCCGAGGCCGCCAAGGTCTAACAGCAGCGGCGGGTCAAAGTCAGGGGCCGCCCCACTTAAAACCACTTCTTCAGGGTTGTTAAGGTTAATGAGCAGTGCTTTTTTGACACCATCAACCAGTGGCCTTGGATTTCTAAAACCTATCAACATTGAGCTGCCGTCGGCTGATGTGCACAGGCCCTCGATGTTCAACCCCTGCTCTTTTGGAGCAAGGTCTGAAATTTCGTTGGGGTCGATGTGCCCATTGACTACTCCTATAGCATCGATAAGGCCTAAATTATATTCCAAATATTCCAAATCGTATGCAATCAAATCATCAATCAGGTTGAAGTAATTGCCATCTATTGAAACGTTTATGTCGTCCACAACTCTGGTAACGGTCGTTGCAAAGAACTGATAACGGCTGTACCAGTATTTGCCGTCTTTATTTCTGCCGTGAGATGCCATCCAGAAGATTCTGTCATTAAACCATGTTGCTCCTTCGATGTCGGTCTCAGGATGGCAGGGGTCAATATGCAAA
>JAUXAH010000391.1 GCA_030614945.1 Phycisphaerae bacterium | reverse complement strand
CCTACACAGCTTCATGCAAGTTTATATATGAGGGATAAAAAAAGTAGTGCCGGTTCTAAGGTTGGTAGAGACACAAAAACCGGAAAATGTGTGGCTAACAAAGAAGCTTACAAAAAGAAAAAGTAGAATTCATATAGTAAGCTGCAGGGGTGTTGGACATTATAAACGGGGGAAATTATGTTCTTTGCTTATCTGTTTTAATTGCTCAAGCAGCTCGGTCAAACTTTGACTGATAACATCGGTATCGCTGCATACGCTCATAAAATTTGTGTCCCCGTCCCATCTCGGCACGAGATGGATGTGGAAATGCTCGGGCAGGCCGGCCCCTGCGCATCGGCCGAAATTCATACCGACATTGAAGCCGTGGGGTTTTATCGCCAGTGAAAGGGCTTTTTGCGATTCTCTGACGAGTTTCATCAGTTCCAGTAGTTCTTCGCCGGTCGCCTGGTCAAGGTCAGGGATGTGTCGGACCGGCGCTATCAGTAAATGGCCGTTGTTGTAGGGGAAGCGATTTAGTATTACGATGCCTCTCTCTGTTCGCCACAGCACCAGATTCTTGTCGTCATCCTGTGGGTTTCCCAGGTTATGGCAGATAAAGCAATCGCTGCCTTCGCTTACCCCGTTAGAAATCTTCCCTTTTTGTACCATATCCTCATAAACCCCTTTAGGGACCTTTGTAGAATTTCTAACGGGGCTCAAGCTCTGAATGTATTTGATTCGCCACGGCGCCCATAGATTTTTGCGTTCCAATCTGCAATTACCTCCCATAGAAAAAAAAGTGCCTAAAGTTTGGAGTGACTAAAGTGCCTAAAGTGAGCTAATTATTCAGGCTATCAGAGTACCAGGTTATCAGGATAAATGCACAGCATGAATTTGTCTTTTCCTGATACCCTGATATCCCTATTTTAGGCACTTTAGTTCACTTTAGCTCACTTTAGTTCACTTTAACTCCATCGTCAAATTTTGTTTGATAGTTATTCGTGGACTTACACCTCCTTCGAGAGCAAATAGTAAAGAGGTGTCCCACTGCGTCTGGTACTGCTGACTGTATTTCTCTATTCGGCCGGTGTCGATATTGAACAGCTCCTCGCCCTGACCTTCTAAGCTCAGCATCTTATAGCCTCTGAGGAAACCGAACATGCCGCTCATCCGGAATGCGCCGACATAAGGTATTGGCCAGCCGGCGGGGACTGATTCAGCAGGTGAATAAGAGCTGCGTATTACGGCGAGCCGCCCCTTTCCGCTCTGGCGGATTTTATCAAGCGTATAGGTAACATCTCTTGCTTTTCGCGACACCATCGGGGTAGGTACGGAGAGCTTAGACTTCCAGGTTTGGCCCACTGAAACCCCTTCAGAGGCATTTTCTATACTGGAGACCGAATCCCACAGGAACCATTGGCCGGCGATAAAATCGCATATCATATCGGGCTCCTTAATTCTGCCTCCCGTGGTGTCCGAGCGGAACGCTTTTTTGCCGATTTCGCGGATTAAGCTGTCGAGCTGCGAATAGTCTTCTATTTTCCCGGTGGGGTCGATAGTGAGCGTAAAAGTTTTGCCGGCGAGACTCTCGACGGCATCTTTTCGTCGGTCTTTGCTACGCTTGACTTTCACTGATTCGCATGTTGCCTTGATAGTTGTAAGGCCGTAGGGATTTACTTTAACGGGCGTATAAGCAACGACCATATCCATTGACTCAGAGAATCTATCGACCGTGCTCTTATCCGGCTTGGGTCCGGTTTTTCCCGGGTCCCAATCAACGTTAATATCTCTGCTGGAGACAAACTTGTATCGCAGGGTCTGAGCCTCCTGGAAATCTACAGTTAACAGCTCATATCCGGCGCTTAACAGCTCTTTTTTCTTCCTTAACAGCTCTTTTTCCCTGTCAGCGCATCCTGTAAGAACACTCAGGACGACGGCCGTGAAGATTGTTAGTGCAGTTTTCAATTTTACTCCTTTCAAATGGGTCCATAGTTCGTAGATTACGCACTATGAACTGCGAACCATAAACTGTTTTTAATCAATTTTCTCGAGACGGTAGAGCCGAATGGCAGTCATTTTCAACGCAGCAGGCTCTTTGTCGTCTTTTTGTCCAGCCGATGGGTCGACGGCAATCCATTCTGACTGTAGTTTTTCAAGATATTTTTCGATTTTGCCGGCAGTCAAATCCAACTTTAGCCGGCCGGTATATGTCTCGATATTATCGAACATTTTGGAAAAGCCGCTTATTTCTTCTTTGTCCAACTGCCCTGCCATTTCTGAGGTGGGAATAGCGTTCATCTCGACAATGGCAAACTGGTGACTGTCTGTATCATTGATTTCTTTTAGCGTATAAATTTTTTCGTAGGATTTCGAGCCCATCATACCAAATGAAAAGGTCTTTATGCTGCTCCACTTGCCAGCTGTGCGTAATTG
>JAUXAH010000610.1 GCA_030614945.1 Phycisphaerae bacterium | reverse complement strand
ATTATAAAAAACATATTTAATTTAGCCTGTATGAAGGTAACAGGAGAGACGTTTTCTTTCCATCATAAAAGAAAAGGAGCCGAAGAGGCAAGATACCAAAAGTATTGAAACTTTCAGGCAAAAGGACTGTTGCTGGACAGAACTCTGGCCAGCTTTATAATAAAAAGCACCAACAGGGCTCCTAATTTTTAGGAAAACCCTCACAGAGTTTACTAAAAAAAGTTATTTCCTAATGCTTTAGGAAGAATCTCTCAGGTAAAAAGACAGAATAAAAAAATAAGGACATTACCTTCTTACTCTGTCTTTCTACCTGAAAGATTCTTCCTAAAGTATTAGGAAATAATTCTTTTTAGCAAACTCTGTAAGGGTTTTCCTAAAGATTAGGAGTTGCCCCTTCGGTGCTTTTTGGTATAAAGCTCTCCAGAGTTCTGTCCGGTAACGGTTCTTTTGCCTGAAAGTTTGGATACTTTTGGTATCTTGCCTCTTCGGCTCTTTTTCTTTTATGATGGAAAGAAAAAGTCTCTCCTGTTACCTTCATACAGGTTACTATATTAAATTTATTTAAAGTTATAAAATATAAAAAATTTATTTAAGTGAAATATTTTACGTATTATATAATAAGTATACGACATAAGTTTTTAAAATCCTTCTTTTTTGGAAAAATAATTATTAAAAGAGGGTAGCACAAAGGGGGACGGACTTTACTTTTCGCCTAGCGTAAATGTGGGGAAATAAAAGAAGTCAGTCCCCCTTTTAATGCATAGGTGCGGGAATACAAAAGAAGAATGTCCCCCTTAATTCTTAAGTTATAAAAATCCTTCTTTTTGAGGAAAGTTTTATTTTATAGGTAAAGGTGGACACACTTTACTTTTGGGCACAGGGGAGAAATAAGAATGAGAGAGATGGAATTTGTTCAGCTGGAATTTTCTCTGACCTTCCTCTTAATTGCTTGCTAAAAAGTATAAAAAAATGTTAAAATTATAAAAATTTAAAGATATTTAATCACTTAAAATAATTATTAGTAGTTCTTTTCATTAATGTTTACTTCAATAATTAAAATAAAGGGGAGTAAAATTGATGTCTAAAAATATTAATCCACTTACTATCGAAGAAGTGGCAAAAGAATGTAAAAATTGTGAAAAATGTCCTTTGTATCTTTCTCGTACCAAGGTTGTTCCCGGGGAAGGAAATGCAAAATCTAAGGTAATGTTTATTGGGGAAGCCCCGGGAGAAGAGGAAGACCTCAAAGGTAAGCCCTTTGTGGGTAAAGCAGGACAACTTTTGACTAAAATTCTACAATCAGTTGATATAAAAAGAGAAGATATATTTATTACCAATATGACAAAATGCAGACC
>JAUXAH010000137.1 GCA_030614945.1 Phycisphaerae bacterium | reverse complement strand
AGCCACCCCACGAATCTTTCCAAATCGCAAAACAAGTGCCTGCTCATCCGGACCAACCGTTCTAAAACCCGAGGCCAGGAAAACAATAACCAGCACAATCATTATTATCTTGAGGATAATAAAGCTAATTCTCAATGCCTCTGACAGGGACTTACCGGCGGCATCAAGCTCATCGCCGGCAGGGTTCTGAGGTGATTGGGGCTGCAAATCCTTGTTATTTTCGTAACTCTGTTCTATCATAGCGTTAACGATTGTCTCTTAGAGAAATTTATTCTTTCGATTCGTTCGGGTCCCTGGGTTCAATGTTGGGCATTTGCCCTAATAGACTGGCAAGCCACGAACCTTCTCTTAAAATGATAGTTGTCCTTTCTTTCAATGTTTCCTTGGCGGCGTCAATTTCCCGCAGGAACATCGCAAAGTCAGGGTCGACTTCGAGCATTTTATAATATTTTGCGGCCTCGGCGTCACCCTCGGCTTGTATTGTCTTTGCCTTTGCCTCGGCAACAGCTAATAACTCCGTCTTTTTCGAATCAGCGATGGCTTTTATCTTTGTTGCCTCGGCGTTTCCCTGTGCAATTGTTGCCTGGTACTTAGTGTTTCTTTCTGCCCTCATCCGTTCAAAGACCTTCTCGCTGACATCCTTACTGATTTTAAGCTGCTTTATACCGAGGGTTTTGATTTCAATGCCATAATTCGCATTTGCGACGGCCTCTTGAAGATGAGTAAGCATTTCTTCTTCGATTTGCGGAAATTTTATTTCATTGGGGTCACTATTTACAAATTCACCGAAGGAATGTCGGCCGATTACTGTATTTTGAGTATCACTGATCTGGCTGAGCAATTTACTCTCAGCTTCCCTGACAGTTCCAACGGCATTAAAGAATCCCAGCGGCTCAGCAATTTCCCAAACGACATAAGTATTTACGACAATCGGCACACGCTCGGCGGTTTCCGTCTCGATGAGGTCGCCTTCGAAGTCTCTCATCCGGGAATCAAACGGATGTTTCGTCTGAATTGGAGCCGGCCACTTGAAATACCAGCCAGGCTTAGTGATCTGGTGAGTAGGCTTGCCAAAGGTCGTTACCAGGACCGATTGTGTTTCCCTGACCTGGAACGAGAAAAGATAGAGTCCCAAAATGGCGATTATCAATACGATAAAGATTACTATAGCTATATTTTTCATTTTCCAGTGATCTCCTCAAGACCTTCTAATTCATACAGACTGGGTGTTAGTTTTTCCTTGAAATCGATTATAAATATCTGGGTATCATTCGCATCGGCAACCACGACGTACTTTCTTATATTCTTAAGGGCTTCTTCAAGGGCTGCTAATATAAGCTGGTGTTTGTAAATCTCTTCTGCGGCCCTGTATGCCTTGAGCTGGCTGGCAAAGCGCTCGCCTGTGGCGCGGGCAAGCGTCGCTGTTTCAAAGGCATAGCTTTCTGACTCCCTGAGGACCTTAAAGATATCACCCCCTGCTTGTGCAAAGGCCAGCTCCAAATCATTGGAGAGCTTTTCGATTTCCTCTGATTTGTTTTGCTTTTTTGCCTGCTGGTATTGGGCTGCAACTTTGTATAGCCTATCAGCATCCTCGACAGAACCTACGAGGTTACTTAAAGTTTTGTTGCGCTCCGCCTGGGCATCAAGGATAAGTGACTGCTTCTCCTGAACAGCACCGACAACCTTTTGATAATCTGCTGCAACTTCGGGCGGCGGGTGAATGCCCTGCAGGCCCAGAAACACGATTTCAACACCCAGGCCGGCTTTGTCAGCAGCGTCCTGAATATTCTCAGTCAAAACCCTCTTGGCCTCGGCGCGACCGGCTCCAAGGATGCTCCGATTCAAAGCAGCTTCGTCATCAACTTCAATCGTCGCACCTGCCGCATAGGTGGTAAGTTCGCGATAACAAATAGATTCCAGCAATTTCTCCGGCTCTTTATGGTTGTATATAAAGGCATACAAATCCTTTATTCTGTACTGAACGGGCACGGCAGCCATAACAAGACTTACAGGGACAGCTCCGACAGCCGAAGCGGCGCCTGCCTGTTTGCTGGCTACAAGCAACCGGTATTCCTTCTCGTAATGAGTCTCGCCCCACAACAACGGTCCATATCCGGCTTTCTTTCTCTTCGGGTCAACCTTGGGGACAAAGCCAATACTGAGTTCTGAAATCATTTTGGTAGGACGCTTATAGGCAATATCGACAGGCCAGGGCCATTTGAAAGCCAGTCCGGGCCCAACGAGCCTGACGTCGTTCGAATTGTTTACAGGATTGCCGAAACGCTCTATTATCGCCTCCTCATTTGGTTTTACTACAACGACACAGCTCAATAAATACAGGGTAACGGCGGCAAAAAGAACTAAGGGTGCAATCGCTTTTTCGAGGAGTTTATAAAACCAGGTTTGGGAGACTTCGAAGCCAAACTGATAATCGATGGCACCTGCGGCGGTACGTAATATTCCGCCCGGCTCATTTATAACGCCCAGCAGTCTGCTGTCAAAAGCAGCTCTGCTGTACTGCTCCTTCAGTCTTGGCCGATATATGTCCAGGACGACATTTAGGGCGGTTTCCACGCCAAGGACGACGAGCAGGATTGAAATCACCCAGGCGATTACATTGACCACGACGAAAATCTGGAATTGTGCCAGTGCCAGACCTATTGCCAGAGCAATGCAGAAGACTGCTATGGCAAGCAGGAAGCTGCCGCCGGCCCTTAACGGCTTCCACCGCAGCTGGGCTGACATACCGGTAGCATAGCGGGAAATTAAGAAGCTGACAAACGCTATGGCCGTCATAAAAATTGCAATAAGCAGAGGCCGCTTGGGCTCGATATCAGAGGCGGCAGGAATAGCTTTTAATAAGTACAGCCCGATACCTATCTGATAGGCGGCTATCAGCACCGAAAATACAGGAATGAACCATTTCTCGAGTGTCCGGAGGCGACGCTGGGAAACGGCAAATAAAGTGGCCTGTTCGTCCCTGGCCTGAAAAATTGTAGAAGATTCCTCACCTTTGGCCAACTGGGTCATATCAAGCTTTTCCTGCTCCGCCAGGGCGCGTTGATGGAACTGAATAACAAGGACAAGCCAGATCAAAGCCGCCGAGAGCAGCAGCCAGCCCACCGCAGAAACCGCAAAGAGTCCACTCCATCGGCCTACGAAAAAGGCAATACCGAAAAAGATAACGCTCAAAATCAAGGACGCCAGAGCTACATATTCAGGGCGTTTGGACGACACTGCCATTTTTTATCCCCATCTTGTACTTTGAACAAAAAGCCGAAAACACAGTATTTATTCAATATGTAAGCTCTTTACAAGTTAGAAGTTGTGCAATATAACAATAAACGGCATTTTAGTATAGAGACCTTTGCGAAAAAAATTATGTCTTAAAATCGGGTCGAAACCCATAGCGCCGCACCGCAGAATTGCTAAAAACGGGCAATGAACAATGCATAAACTATTTACAATAGCAAAAAATACCTTCATAGAAACACTAAGACAGCCGGTCTATGCCATAATAATTATTGCCGCTCTGTTTTTATTCTTTATAAGTCCGTCTTTGACGATGTACACAATGAGCGACGACAATAAACTCTTGCGAGAGATAGGATTATCTACGCTGTTTTTAACCAGCTTGTTCATAGCAATATTTTCCGCTTCTGGCGCTGTGGCCGAGGAAATAGAGAATAAGACGATAACTACCGTCCTGAGCAAGCCCGTTCAACGTCCGATATTCATTGTTGCGAAATTTTTCGGTGTGACCGCCGCGGTGCTTCTGGCACATTACATCTGCACTATCGCCCTCTTAATGTCAATTAGACACGGTGTCCTCGAAACCGCATCGGACACGCTGGACTGGACGGTCATAAGCACGGCGGCAGTTGTCGTTGTCGCAGCATCTCTGCTAAGCGCTTTTTTCAACTATGCTTACGACTGGAAATTTTCGTCGACAGCGATAGTATTGACCGGAATATTAGGCACGTTAGGCATAGTGTTTTTATCTTTTATCGACCGGAACTGGCAGTTTAATCCGCAGAACAACGGCATAAACGCGCTCGATGTCTATGGGGCGGTATTGCTGCTGCTGGCTGCAATTATAATCGTGGCTCTGGCGGTGGCGCTCTCGGCGAGGTTTAACATAGCAGTAACGCTTTCGGCCTGCATCGGGATTTTTTTGTTAGGCCTTGTAAGTGATTACACATTCGGCAGATTTGCCGAGACGCAATTATGGGCCAAAATAGGCCGGGTTTTGGTGCCGAATTTGCAGGTCTTCTGGATAGCCGACGCCATTTACGAGGGCAGTGAGGTCTCTGTAAAATACATCGTAATAAGCGCTTCTTACGCACTGTGTTACACAACGGCCATACTCTTCTTGGCCATCGCATTGTTCCAAAGACGACAAGTAGGATAAAAAGTGTCTAAAGTGCCTAAAATGCGGTAAACTCAATAAATAACTTTAGGCACTTCACACTTTAGTCACTTTAGCTCACTTTAGCTCACTTTAGGCACTTTAGTCACTTTAGCTCACTTTAGCTCACTTTAGGCACTTTAGCTCACTTTAGGCACTTTAGCTCACTTTACGCACTTTAGCTCACTTTAGCTCACTTTAGCTCACTTTTTATTACTGCTATTTCATCGCAATTTTGCTGTTTCGGGCACCTGGCGCAGTCACTCCAGACCTTCATCGGCAGTGCATCCCTTTCAATTACCTTAAAGCCCATTTTTTCGAAAAAATCGGGGTTCAGTGTAAGGGCAAAGACCTTCGGCAGGCCGAGCTCAGCAGCCTGCTCGATGGCCGCGGCCACCAGCATCTTGCCGATACCTTTCTCCGTATTTGTTTCATCAACCGCCAACGATTTTATTTCCGCCAGGTCCGACCAGACAATCTGCAAGGCACAGCAGCCGACCACATTGCCATTCAATTCGGCAACAATGAACGCCTGCAGATTCTCATAAATATCAGCCATTGAACGAAACAGCATCCTGTCCCGTTCGGCATAGAAATTTATCAGAGAATATATGGCCTTGGCATCGGAGACTTTTGCTTTCCGCACTTTCATAGGTAATCGAACAAGGTCTTTTATCAAGGCCTTTCGTTTCAAACTTCAACCCCCAACTCTATATACTTGACGTCAGCGTGTTTGTCTTCAACATCAGATTCTTGCAGCATCATATGGTACGCATCAATTATATTTTCCTTTAGTTCTTCTATGGTTTTGCCCTGGCTAAAGACCCCCGGAATTTCCTTTAATTTTCCGACAAACCAGTTATCATCCTGCCAGTATTCCAACGTAAAGACCCTTTTCATTTTGTATTCCTTTCGTCATCAATATATCCGGTTATTTAAGGCATTCTGTCATCTCCTGCTTTGGCAATTTATAATAACATTCAGGCTCTCAATTAAGTGAATTCTATCAAATTTGGCTTAACCTGCCAACAAAAAAGGCCGTGGGCAACATTCTCACGGCCTTTTGGTCGGGATTCAGGGTGTCTCTGGAGTTATTACCTGGGTTCTGAAGGTTCTTTGCTCTCTGGGGAGTAATTTATTGGGTATCGTGCCTTCCGGTGTTTCTACTGGTAATATACCATCATCACTTAGCAATTGAATATCGCCGCTGTCCGGGAATTGAAACACAGCTTCGGG
>JAUXAH010000183.1 GCA_030614945.1 Phycisphaerae bacterium | reverse complement strand
TCTTACCCAAACCCCCCAGATTCTCTCTCCCGCCCCATCAAGTTCCCAGCGTCATTCGGCGGAAATTTTTCCCGTATGAATATGGTAGTTTCCTGTTGAAATCCAAATTAAAATATTGTAGAAAAGATAAATTCTTAATTGATTGCTGGCTTATTACTTAGATTCACGCCGATAGAATAGAATAGTTACCTGCTAAATGTTTTGTAAAATTAAGCTGATTTGGCTATGGTACGTAACCGTAAAAAAAATATTGGACATAGTCGCAGAAAAAAGTCTCTCTACGAGGTGATCGGCGAGGGTCGGCTTAAGTCGCGTTATAGCAAGAGCTTAGAGCAACCGCATCCGGAAAAAACCGACAGAGATAAGCCAACCACAGAACCTTCTATGGCAGTGCCTGAAAGGGCGACGCAATGGCCGAGAAAGCCGAGAATTGTGCAATTTAACGCCGGCAGGATTGAGATATCAATACCATATCAGCTTGCAATTGTATTCCTTCTGGGCATTATTCTGGTGGTTCTGGTGGTGTTTCGCTTAGGTGAGTGGGCGGCAAAAAAACAAGAAAATAATCTGGACACACCGCCGGCCCGGAAAGAACCGGCAGGGCGAGGCCAAAACACTGATACAGACGAAAAGATGTTGGTAAATGGCGAAAAAACCGAGTTGGCCGAGCCGAAAGGCAATAATCGAATTGTGATACAGGAGTATCAGGTCAGAGCTCACTTAG
This sequence comes from Phycisphaerae bacterium, assembly GCA_030614945.1. The sequence goes on along the minus strand of JAUXAH010000183.1, from coordinate 4,106 downwards.
AGCCGGTACAGCAGTATTTCGCCCAGTTCGACATAGAAACCGAAATAAGAAAAATTGGTGGTACGTATTATCTGGTCACCAGGAAAAAATATGAGAACCCTGGAAGGGCAGGGACAGATGGATACCTTGCCAAACAGAAGATAATCGAGTTTGGTGCTCAATATAAAGCGCCACAGGGCTATGAAACTTTTGCGCCACACTTTTTTAAAGATGCATACGGTATGAAGTTTGACGATTAGTTTGTCAGGAGAGTCGGATGTCTATTGACCGGTCTCTGAAAATCAAAAGCGCGTTGCGGAGGCACCGAAACGTTCTGACGCGGGCTGAGCGCATCGAGCAGCTAAAAGAGGAAGAGCGATGGTCCGAGGAAGATTCTCTGCTTGGTCTGCCGAAGGTCGCTCATCGCAAGAGTCACGTCGGCCGAAAAGCAGCAAAGGAAGAAGTCGCTAAAGAAGAAGCTGCGCCTGAAGCAGCCGCTGAAGGTACGGAATCCGAAGAAAAAAAAGAGGAGTAAAAGCTACGCTTTTCTAAAATTGTTCACGATGCCGCTTTCCCGATGTGGCGGGATTGCGGCTCTTTCTGTGCGCGCCATTGGTGTCCCGCTTTAATATTGACTGCGAAACAAAGTGAAGTATGATTTTATCGTCTTTTGCCACTTACAAAGTATCGAGTCAACAAGTTTTGAGGAGAAAAAAATGAGAAGACAAGCTGCTTTTGCGTTAGCAATGATGGTGATAGTGCCGGTGGGTTCGTCGGCGGTAAGGCAGGGGGGGTGGTGTTTGTCAATCCGGGGAAATGTTATCGCTCGGGAATCAGTTACAATGCCGGGCTGAAAAGGTATCTATGGTGTCAGACGATATATGGCGATGATGATATGCGATTTAAGGGTGGGCTTGGCATTTTTGATGGGCCGGAGCCGTGGGGGCCGTGGACTACCGTATATTATGTGGAGCAGTGGGACGTTGGGCCGGGCGAGACAAGTTCGATGCCGACGAAATGGATGAGCAGGGATGGCAAAACCAGCTATTTGCTTTTTTCAGGGGACGATTGTTTTTCCGTGCGGAAGGGGACATTGGCGGTGAGTGACGAATGATGAGATTGCCACGGCCTGCTTTGCAGGCCTCGCAATGACAATTAGAAATAGATTCCTCGACTGCGCTCGGAATGACTTTTGAATTGATTATTGATTATTTCGGGAGTTTCGGTATTATATCGGCAAATGAAAGTGATTATCGCGGACAGAACAAAACTTATTGATGCGAGTGGGATACGGAAGGTCTTTGCGCTGGCGGCGGAGCTGAAAGACCCTGTGAATTTCTCGATAGGGCAGCCGGACTTCGATGTGCCGGATGCACTAAAAGACGAAGCGATAAAGGCAATTAAGGCAGGACAAAACAAATACTCACAAACAGCAGGCGACTCTCTTTTAAGAGAGAAGATTAGTGAATTAGTAACAAAAGAGATTGGGTGGGAGAGGCCGGCAGTTCTCGTGACCAGCGGTGTCAGCGGGGCGCTGCTGCTGGCGTTTATGACGCTTATTAATCCCGGTGATGAAGTAATTATACCTGACCCGTACTTTGTAATTTACAAACACTTAGTCAATATGTTGGGCGGAAAGTGCGTTTTTGTTGACAGCTATTCGGATTTCAAGCTGCCCGTTGAGAAAATCGCCGAGGCGATAACCGCCAGAACCAAGCTGATTATACTCAATTCGCCGTGCAATCCGACCGGCGTGGTATATTCAGAAGAGCAGATAAAGGCGCTTGCCGGCGCGGCAGCGAAAAAAGATATACTTGTTATGACCGATGAGATATACGAGAGATTCTGCTACGACGGCGATTGTCCGAGCATAGCTCATCACTACGATGGGACACTTTTGCTGCGGGGCTTCAGCAAGAGTTACGCGATGACCGGCTGGCGGCTGGGCTATGTAGCGGCCCACGAATCTTTAAGAGACGTAGTCGAAGAGATGACGAAAATACAGCAGTACACCTTTGTCTGTGCGCCCACGCCTTTGCAAAAGGCGGCTATTGCCGCCCTGGATTATGACGTCAGCAATTTGGTCGATACATACAGAAAAAAAAGAGACCTTCTTTATGAGGGGCTGAAGGACAAGTTTGAGCTTATCAAGCCCGGCGGAGCGTTTTACGCATTCGTTAAAGCACCCGGCGGCTCGGGAACAGAATTTGTAGAAAAGGCAATCGCCAGCAACGTACTTGTTATCCCGGGCAATGTATTCAGCGAAAAAGATACGCATTTCAGGATAAGCTACGCCACGAGTGATGAAAAAATTCAGGAGGGGATAGAGATTTTGCGCAGACTGGCGCTTTGATTATTGATTATTTTCCGAAACGACATCGGGAACCAGACATCGGGTAAAGACGCCCGAGGTTTCTATTGATTATTTTCTAATTATCAATTATCATTTTTTCAGGAATCAATAGTGTTTTTGTGGTTCCAGCTAAACTAATCCTTGTTTAAAAGGAGAAAACAATGGGAGTTTTAGACAGGTTTTTCGCTCCATCACCATTCGTGAAACTGCACGAGCACTCGAAAAAGGTGCATGAGTGCGTTAAGCTTCTGCATCCTCTAACGAATGCGCTGCTGGCGGAGGACTATAAGAAGATCGAAGAATTGCACAACCTGATGTCGAAGACCGAACATGAGGCGGACCAGATTAAAACGGCACTGCGCGATGAGATTACGAAGATGTACTTTCTATCGGTAGGGCGTCTGGAATTAAGCCAGTTTCTGGCGTATCAGGATGATGTGGCGGATGCAGCGGAGGATTTTGCCGTCGTACTGCTTCTTCGCAAGACCAAACTTCCAGATGAACTCAAGGCCGACTTTCTGGCATTTGTCGAGCAGGTCATTAGCGTCAGCGAACAATTAATGAACATAGCGGAGCAGCTTTCCACACTTGCTGGAACTGCCTTTAGCGGGCAAGAGGCCGAAGATGTCCTCAAAGCAGTCGAAGTAATTGGCCAGGAAGAGTGGGGAGCTGACCGCCTGGAAAGAAAATTCGCCCGTCATCTCTATAATATGGAGGACAAACTTGACCCAGTGACAATTTTTTTCCTCGATAAGTATTGCCAAACACTGGGCCGAGTGTCAAACAACGCTGAAAAAACCGCTAAGTACCTTCGGCTTATCATTCGCAAGAAATAGTCGGCTCTGGAGCGGAGGAACACTGTCTCAATGGAAGTGCTCGTTGCCATAGCAATTATAGTTGGTTTCTACATGGCGTGGAATATCGGCGCCAACGACGTGGCCAATTCTATGGCCGATGCGGTCGGGTCTAAGGCCCTTACCATCTTCTGGGCTGTGGTTCTGGCGGGCATCTGCAATTTCTGCGGGGCCGTCCTTGTCGGCAGCCACGTTACCGATACCGTTCGGCAGGGAATAATAGACACCCAGGCCTTCACGCACGACCCGCGTATGCTCGCTCACGGTATGGTATGTGCGATGCTGGCTGCGGCACTGTGGCTGAATCTGGCGTCATACTTCGGCATGCCGGTCTCGACCACGCATTCCATCGTCGGGGCCATTATCGGGTTTGGAATTCTCGAGGCCGGTTTAGAGCATATTCATTGGGGCAAACTGGGACAGATTGCAGCCAGTTGGTTCATCTCACCACTGGCGGGGGGGATAATGGCCTTTGCCATATTCAAACTAATCTCGCGTCACATACTGGCGGTTGAAAAGCCCGTGGTGGCGGCGCGGAAAGGCGTGCCGGTTTGCGTTTTTTTTACCTTTGCCATACTGATTATAGCGATAATCTATAAGGGTCTGAAGAACATTCACCTGGATTTGAAAGGGTCGGAAGCTATTACCCTTAGCATTATAGGCGGGCTTATCGCCGCTGGGATTTCAAGACTGTTTATCGGAAGAAATCGCAATTACAATGGCGAATTGCCATTCGAGCAGCAGCTCGCTGCGGTGGAGAAGATTTTTGCGGTGTTGGTTGTTATCACTTCCTGTACGGTGGCTTTTGCGCACGGGGCCAACGATGTGGCCAATGCCATCGGGCCGCTGGCCGCAGTAGCTGAAATCGTCAAGAACAATACCGTCCCCGGCAAGGTCCCCGTGAATATATGGTTTTTAGT
>JAUXAH010000255.1 GCA_030614945.1 Phycisphaerae bacterium | reverse complement strand
GCAATTCCGTCGGGATACCGGACTGCATTTTGATTATGAATTGGAAAAACTTAAGCTGACTAAATCCGTATATCTTCTCCGTGATACGGATACGGTTGCGCTGGTGTATGATTTTATGCGTATTGAAGAGCCGATGGAATTTGTTTTGCGTCCGTTTATTGGCTTGAGATATTTCCACACGCTGCAGAAATCTTACGCTCCGTTATGTTCGAGGTGGCTGGGGCGTGGTTTGCTGATTCGCCATGATACACCGGACAGTTGTGGATTGTTTTTGAGCTGTCCGTCTGCGAACTTCGAAAAGGATGAGCAATGGTGGTTTAATTTCGTATATCGTAATGATAAACAAAGGGGACAGGATTTTAGCGAAGATTTGTGGACGCCCGGCTTTTTTAAGTGCCGGATAGAAACACCTGCCAAAATTGTTTTCTGGGCAAACCTGAGCCCGTCCTGGGCGGGCTGCAAGCCCGAGCAGTTAATAAATGCCGATATTGACGCGGTTTGCAAAGATTTGCGCAGGCACCAGGAGGGTGTAAAACGTAAAGCAAAAAGCGTAAAACCTAAAGCGAAGAGTCAAAAGCGACCCCTGCCGGCGACAAGCAGGGGTGTCGTTCCCGCGAAAGCGGGAATGCAATACGCAATACGGGATACTCAATATGAGATACTTTGTTTAGCTTCAGACCAATTTATTGCAAGGCGTCAAATAGACGGGGCCGGCGAGCACACACACAGAACCACTATTTTAGCCGGCTTTCCGTGGTTTGCAGACTGGGGTAGAGACACTTTTGTAGCCTTGCCGGGTTTACTGCTCTCGACCGGCAGGTTCGACGAGGCAAAGTCGGTTTTGACCAGCTTTGCCCAGGCGGCGGATGAGGGTATGATTCCAAATCGCTTCGATGACCGCAGCGACACCGCCTACTTTAACAGTGTCGATGCTTCTCTCTGGTTTATCAACGCAGCTTTTCAGTACTTAAATGCTGCGGGTGATTCAAAAACCTTCACGCAGCAGCTTCTGCCGACAATCCGCTGGATTATAGACTCTTACCACAATGGAACGCGGTTTGGTATTCGCGCCGATGCCGATGGACTTATAACCGCAGGCAATGACCAAACGCAGCTGACCTGGATGGATGCCAAATATGACGGCATTGCTTTTACGCCCCGGAATGGAAAAGCGGTCGAGGTTAACGCCCTGTGGTACAATAGTCTTTGCTGTCTTGCCCAATTTTATGCGGACCGGGGATTCCCATTTTGCAAAAAGTCACAAAACAGGGCGCCCCGGAATATGGAGGACGCAAAGCATTATAAATCTATGGCAGATAAAGTTGGGGCTGCTTTCTGCGAATTATTCTGGAGGGACCCCGCCTTGCGGGAATCCAATGAGAAGTGCGGTTACTTAAACGATCGCATTCTGTCCGACGGTTCAGCTGATGCAACGATTCGGCCGAACCAGATATTTGCCGTTTCACTTCCGTTTTCATCGTTGCCGCCTCGGCAGCAAAAGTCAGTAGTGGATGTAGTACAAAAAGAGCTGCTCACACCTTATGGCCTCCGAACATTAAACGTTCAGGACAGTTCTTACAAAGGGACATACACAGGCACGCAGCAACAGCGTGACGAGGCCTATCACCAGGGCACAGTTTGGCCGTATCTGATAGGGCCGTTTGTGGAAGCATATTTGAAGGTCAATGAATTCAGCCGAAAAAGTAAAAGAAAGGCGGCTGAATTTATCCAGCCTCTGTTGCAGCATCTAACCGAGGATGGATGCCTCGGGAGTGTCTCAGAGATATTCGATGGTGATGTCCCTCATACGCCGAGAGGGTGCATCGCTCAGGCCTGGAGCGTGGCCGAACTGATAAGGGTGTATCGGTTGATAAACGATTAACCCCGCCCCTGCGGCAGGGGCGGGATTAAAGATTCAAAATCGCTTCTCTGCTATGCGTAGCGCTTCGCAGAGCATAGTGCTGTAATTTTTCCAGGTGCAAACAGGCCCGTCCCGCACCAATTGAACCACCGTGCGGAAAATAGAAGGTTGACGAAGAGGTCGCTTTCTCTCGCCGGCAATTGGTGCGGGATCTCAAATGGGGTTCTGTATAAACTGTTTGAAGCGGGAATTTATTCTTCATAGGTGATTGTCAGGGGCAAGAACTGTGAATCGCTCAAAGATTCTCCGGGTGGCGGTGAAGTTGACAATTCTTGAAGAGGAGCCTATTTTTTGTTTTTCCTGCGCTTCGGCAAAAATATGGTATAATGTATGCAGTAGTTGCAAAGTAACCGAAAAAAATTAAACGCAGAGAACGCAGAGAACGCAGAGAAAGAATTAGATATAAAGTTCAAAACTAAAAACTATAGATTAAACTCGGTGGTCTCTGCGAGCTCGGCGGTAAAGTGGGGAAATAGTTTTGGAGGTTAGAATAATGAAAAACATAATAGCCGTAAGCACAGGAGCATTTATATTAGTTATCGCCTTTAGCTGCTGTCTTTCAGATTTGTATGCGCAAACAAGCCGAAGCCTAAAACCTGCTGAAACAGCACGAAGAGCTTCCGAAACTCTCACAAAAAGTACGAGGCCGAGAGCGAGAACGGATTTTGTAAGAATGGCGAATTTCTATCTAAGGGATGGAAAGCTCGTGTTTGGAAAGCTGCTCTCGGAAGAGAAAAATAAAATCACCGTCGAACGACTGGATGAAAGCAGGATTGTTGTATCCACTTACAGTAAAAGAGAAGTCGACTCCAGGACACTGCAGGTCAGAAGCATAGCTGAGGCCGCGTACTATATTGAGCTTGCTGAATATTTTTCCGGCAGAACGTGGGACTTCAGGGACGACCCGGACGATTTTATTCAGGCGATTCGCTGCTATGAGAAAGCCAAACGGTCTTTGGCCGAAACCCAAGGCCCGGACTCTGAGAAAATCGACGAAATAAATAAAAAGATAGAGCATCTGCAGGCAGACAGACAGATCTGGACAAGAGAAGTAGAATCCCGGGCGAAACTAAAGAAACTTGAGTTTGAGGCGACGATTGAAACAAGACTCAAGGAGCTTGAGGATAAGGTTAATGCAAGCAGCCAGCAGATTGATAAGATAGCAACGGATGTGAAGGATAATTACCAGAAACTCGAAAAAAGTATTGCCGGAATAGAGCAAGGTATATCCCGGCATTTAAATATACTCGAGGAACGGATTGAAGCCAATAGAAGGCTAATTGACCCGTGGGGTCCGCCGTATCCCAGGTATCGTTATCCCAGGCGCTATTACAGGCCCGGTGATATCCCTTAGTCTGGGGTTCACATTTTGCCTCGCACCAATTGAGCTTAGGCTCACGCCTAATTGGTACGGGGTCGCAAAATGGGGTTCCCTAATAGATGCGGGGTGAAATTGCACTTTTAACGTCGGTTAAAAAGGTTGAAATTTCGGCAAGTATTTTTTCCCTGTCGCCTAAATTTTTCTCAATCAATTCTACTATTTTGGAGCCGATTATCACACCGTCGGCACCTGCCGATGCGACCGCTGCGGCATGTTCGGCTTTGCTGATTCCAAAACCTACGCAAACAGGGACACTGGTGAGCTTTTTCAGTTTGCCGACCAGGCCTTCAAGCATATCGGAGAGCTTTTCTCTGCTGCCGGTAACGCCTAAAAGCGAGACCGTGTAAATAAAGCCGGTGGTTTTGGAG
>JAUXAH010000336.1 GCA_030614945.1 Phycisphaerae bacterium | reverse complement strand
AAGCAGGCTTTTTTCGCCCTTAAACTCTATCAAAAGGTCTATATCACTACGTTTTGAGCCTTGTCCTCTTGCAAATGACCCAAATATCGCGGCTCTTGTAACATCGTACCGTTGTAAGGTTGGAAGAATCTTTTTCCTTATTTGCTGAATGTATCTTTTCATACTATTTCCTTGCTCTCTGTTTCATGTGACTTTATATAATATAATGGGTGCTCTGGCAAGCATTATGGAGGACATTTTGCGCAGATTGAGCGGAAGAGGGTGGTTGAGAGGTAACGGTCGCCGCGGTCGGGGAGAATTACGACGATTGTGCCGGATTTCATCGTCTCTGCGATACGTAAAGCCCCTGCTACCGCTGCACCGCTGGATATTCCAACAAAAACGCCTTCTTTGTTAGCAAGGAGGCGTGTTGTTTCAAATGCCTGGCCATCCCCGACGGTAATCTTTTCATCCAACATCTGCGGATTATAGACCTTGGGAACAATGGATTCTGTCATATTCTTCAGTCCCTGTATTGTGTGTCCCTCTGTAGGTTCAATTCCAACGATTCTAACTTCCGGTTTTGTCTCTTTGAGGTATCTGCCTGCGCCCATCAGAGTTCCTGTTGTGCCCATGCCGGCGACAAATACATCAATCTGGCCCTTCGTTTGTGAAAAGACCTCAGGGCCGGTTGTTTCGTAATGAGCGAGAACGTTACTGTCATTCTCGAATTGATTTGGCATATAATACTTGTCGGGTTCGGCACCGAGGAGCTGATGTGCTTTTCTAATAGCGCCATCGGTGCCCTCTTTTGCAGGAGTAAGCACAACCTCAGCAGCTAAGGCCTCAAGGATACGTTGTCTTTCCGTGCTGACGCATTCCGGCATACAAAGCTTGACCCGGTATCCTTTTGCAGCTCCAATCATTGCAAGGGCGATGCCGGTATTTCCGGATGTGGGTTCGAGTATAATTTTGCCTTTGGTGAGCCGGCCTGATTCCTCGGCTTTTTTTACCATCCAATAAGCAGGGCGGTCTTTGACGGAACCTCCGGGGTTGCTTCCTTCAAGTTTTCCCAAAATTCTCACCTCTGGTCTTTTGTTATTCAGATTGTTCAACTCTATAAGCGGTGTATTTCCGATGGCGGATAATATGCTCATAACGGCTTACCTCCAGAGATTCGGATAACCTGTAAAATTGATTTTTCTTAGATTATTCTACATATTAAATTGTGGGAAGTGAAGCTAATTTAGGAGGTAATTGGCAACAGAATCAAAAAAACTTAAGCGGAGAGTGCTGTGCGGGGCAGCGGGAGGCAGAATATCGAATCCTTCGACCTCGCTCAGGACAGGTATCGAACAAGGAACAATGAATTATGAAGTTGAGATTGCCGCGCATCGCTTTGCGATGCTCGCAATGACCCCGCACCAAATTATCCCGCACTAATTAGACGTGAGTTAGCACTCAATTCGTGCGGGACACGGCGGCAAGCGCCTATTTGGTGCGGGGCAAGCAGAAAAATGGATTCCCGCTTGCGCGGGAATGACATAGAGAAGCGGGAATGACATAGAGAAGCGGGAATGACATAGAGAAGCGGGAATGACATAGAGAAGCGGGAATGACATAAAGAAGCGGGAATGACATTTCCTTGCTAAATGCGCATTTCCGGTTTAATATAATCCCTTATGGAATTAAAGGGAACGACTGCTATTATTACCGGCTCGAGCGGACGATTAGGCGGCGCTATTGGTAAAGCTCTGGCGCAGGCCGGCTGTAATTGTATCTGCCACTATAACAGCAATAAACAAAAAGCAGAGGAGCTTGTCGAGCAAATCAAGAAGCTCGGCGTAAAGGCGGTGGCGGTTGAGGCCGACCTTACTAAACCCGACGAGATAGAGGATTTGTTTGAAAAAGCATTGGAGTTTGGCGCGCCAGGAGTTTTGATAAACTCTGCTGCTGTTTTTTCAAGGCGGCCGTTGGCAGATGTTACTTTTGAAGAGGCCCAAAAAGTTTTGAATGTGAATTTGATAGCGTCGATTTTGACGAGCAGGGCGTTTGCGAAGGTTGTAAATGAGAAATTCGGGGACGCCGAGTCAGTTGTTGGTAAGATAATTAATATTGCCGACGTTGGCGGGATTCGGCCGTGGTCAGGGAGTGTTCTTTACTGCTCGTCAAAAGCAGGGCTGATTGGCGCTACGAAGGCCCTTGCGAAGGAGCTGGCTCCTGCGATTTGCGTCAATTCGATAGCTCCCGGCGTGGTTACCTGGCCGAGCGATTTTGATGAATCCGAAAAGCAGCGTCAGCTTTCGTTTGTCCCTGTTAAAAGGATTGCGGAGCCGAGTGAAGTTACCGAGGCGATAATTTTCCTGCTCAAGAATGATTACATAACCGGGCAGGCGCTGAATGTCGACGGCGGGCGATGCATTTAATCTCGTATTGCGTATGTCGTATTGCGTATTGCGTGAAAGGATACCGATGTGGAATTCAAGAGGCAGTGTTATGAGGTTGAGCTGGGCCAGCCGGATTACGATTCTTCGAATACTGCTGATAGTTCCGTTTGTCAGCTGTATGCTGAAGATAAACGATACTGAGCAGCTTAACGAGGCGATGCGTGTCGCAATGCGGCATGCTGCGACTGTCATTTTTTTGGTTATGGCGTTTAGTGACGCGCTCGACGGCTATTTAGCCCGCAGGACTAAAAAGGTTACGAAACTCGGAGCGGTTCTGGACCCGGTTGCGGATAAGTTGCTTATGACCAGTGCGTGTTTGCTGTTGGCCTCGCAGCGAGCAGGAGTTGAGGGTTTTGCACTGCCGTCAACAGTTGTGGTTTTGATAATCGGGAAAGACCTGCTTTTG
>JAUXAH010000123.1 GCA_030614945.1 Phycisphaerae bacterium | reverse complement strand
ATCTTTTAATGATTACGACATTGTTTTGTCCGCCGAAACCGAAGGACTCGTTCATTGCGACATTGACCGGCATTTTTCTCGGCTCATTAGGTACGTAATCCAGGTCAAGCTCGGGGTCAGGGTCGTTCAGGTTCATTGTCGGCGGGACTATATTATCACGTATTGCCAGAACACAGGTAATCAATTCCGCGGCCCCGGCCGCCCCAATTAAATGTCCAAACATACTCTTGACACTGCTGGCAGGAATATTTTTCGCCTCTTCTTTGAAAACCGCCTTGATGGCTTTGGTCTCTATCGAGTCGTTCTCGATTGTGCTGGTGCCGTGCGTGTTTATGTAATCGACTTGCCTTTTGCTAATGCCGGCATCGGCAAGTGCCGCAGTAATCGCTTGTATTGCACCTCTGCCTTGCTCGTGCATATCAGTAACTCTGAATGCATCGGAGCTGCTGCCGTAGCCGATGAGTTCGGCCAAGATTTCGGCGTCCCTCTTTTTGGCTGAATTCTGCGATTCGAGAATTAACATCGCTGCCCCTTCACCGAGGATGAAACCATCCCTGCCGGCTGAGAAGGGCCTTGATGCTGTCTCTGGACTGTCGTTTCTTGTCGATAGGGCGGTAAGACGGTTAAAGCCCGTAAGACCCAAGGGGTGTATCATCGAATGGGCACCGCCTGCAATCATTATGTCCGCGTTGCCCCTTCGGATTATCATCATTGCTTCGCCGACGGCTTGAGTACTCGCTGCACAGGCGGTAAGACAGCTTCTTGTCGGCCCGCGTGCGCCAGTGAGCATTGCGATATGAGCAGCCGGCATATTCGGCTCCTGCTCAAGCTCACGCATTGGTCTCATCCTGCTGAGAGCCACCTCTGTCCATCGTCCCCAGTCCATTTCGCTTTTGTCTGTGTCCCACGCTTCCACGATAGCGCCGAAGAATACGTCATTGTCAACGGAGCCTTCGCCTGCTCCCAGGTAAATCCCTAATCTGCTGCGGTCTATCCCGTCAGTCGGCTTGTCGGTTTCGATATCAATCCCCGCCTGTTTGCAGGCCTGAACCGCTGCGCCGATAGCAAACCCGGAGCCTCGATTGCCGTGTTTGTGCAGCTGTGGATTCTTTGTGTATTTTGCAAAGTCGTAATCTTTAACTTCAGCACTGAAAGTCGATGGAAACGTCGAAGCGTCGAAAATGGTGGTTTTGGCCATTCCGCTCTTACCCGCTACCATTGCCTGCCAGACGGTCTCTACATCGTGACCCAGAGGACAGACAATGCCCATTCCGGTTATTACTACTCGTTCGGTTGTCTCTTTCTCAACCATTGTTTTTGACGCTGATTTCGCAGATTTCGCTGAAAATGTTTTTTAATTAACCAATCTGCGTTAACCCCGCCTCTCCGAGGGGCTGGGTTAATCAGCATAATCTGCGTCTAATTTACATTTAGCTCACCATTTCGCCGTCAAAGTTTTTTAGCACAAGCGCCGCTGTTTGTCCGCCGTATGTATAACTGCAGCAGAGTACATAGCGGATTTTTTTCTGCTCTGGCTCTTTTACAATATTCAAGTTGCAGCCATCGGGCTTTCTGTCGCAATTTTTCGCAGCCGGTATCTTACTCTCGGTCATTGCACAAACCGCAGCGACAACGTCAATAGCACCGCCTGCGGCACCTGTGTTACTGAGCATACTTTTTGTCGGCCAGACTGCCGGCTTTGTTGCTGCTTTGCCAAGGGCCGCCTCGATTGCTTTTGCTTCAGCGAGGTCATCGGCGGCTATCCCCGTTCCGTGCGGAATAATCAGGTCCAGAGCCTCCGGCTGAATCCGTGCATCCGCCATTGCTTTTTCTATTGCTATTTGTAACCCATAGCCGTCGGGCTCAAGACACTCATACGCCGGGTTGATATTATTGCTGTGTCCGACCCCGACTACTTCGGCATAAATTTTTGCACCCCGCCTTTCAGCCCTTTCCGCGTTTTCCAGTACAACCATCCCGGCCCCTTCCCCGAAAACCGAGCCCTTGGCGTCGGCGTCGAAAGGCCTGCAGGCCGTGGCAGGGCTGCTGTTGTTTTTGCTGGTAGTCCTTTTAAGCAGGCACTGGCGAATCATAACTATCGGATTGACCTTTGCTTCAGCCCCGCCTGCCAGGGCGATGTCACTGTCACGGCGGGCGATAATCTGCGTTGCTTCACCTATCGCCAGATGCGCAGCCGCTTCAGCACATGTGATGGTGTTGCTCGGCCCCTGTATGTCGTGAATAATACCTATATGGCAGGCGAGCATATTGGGCAGATATTTCAGCAGCCATAAAGGTGTTACCAGCTCAAGACCATCCTTCCCCCATTTAATAATGTCAAACTTACCATCGGTAGTGCTTGCTGCCACCGCCGGAGCCAGCTCAACCAAATCACAACTTATAAGGCCTGCCCCCAGATTGATTGCCATGCGTGCCGGGTCAACATTGACTTTTTCCGTGTCGAGGCCTTTTGTAACGAGGCCGCTGCTTGTAAGCGCTTCGTTTGCCGCTATAACCGCCAGGTGGATGTCCCTCGACATCAGTTTAATGGCTTTGCGATAGGTCTTTGGCACATATTGTTGTATTTTAAAATCCGGGACCTGACCGGCTAATTTGCAGCTAAAGCCCACAGGGTCAAATGCGTCAATTTGCCCTATCCCACATCTGCCGGCGCAAAGACCGCTCCACATATCGCCGACGGTTAATCCGAGTGGGCTTATCGCACCAAGGCCGGTTATTACTACACGGGCCGAACCCATCAGTCTTGCTCCGGCTTCTGCCCGGCACTATCCGGAAGCACGTCGCGCAGAAGTGATTTGAACGTGTCGGTAAACACGAAGTTCTCCTCCGGAAATTTCTTACCTGCCAGGTTCTGGTCTATGTGGCTGAACATCAAATCTATCTCGGCAATCAGCTTTTCTCCGCAGGTAATCTTACCGCTCGTACTTGCCGCTTCAGGTGAGATGGATTCAATTTTTGCATCTAATTTTATTGTATCGCCGGGCTTTACGTAGTCAAAAAAGACGGCTTTCTTTATCTTCGCAAGAACAACTTTTTCCTGAAACTTTTTTGCCTCCCCGACGAGTATCCCCGATGTTTGCGCCATTGCTTCAATGCATAAGGTCTCCGGCATAACGGGAAAGCCGGGAAAATGGTCGTGCAAATGCTCTTCAGCGAGCGTTACATTTTTAAGCGCCACAGCACATTCGCCGCTGTGAAACTCAACAAATTTATCTATCCATATCCATCGCATTTTCCGCCAGGGCCCCGCCTATATAAGTTAGCGGCAGGTTGACCTCGAGCAATCCTGCCGCTAAGATCCCAAAGACACCTTACACATTAAGCAACATTCAACTTAGTCTCAACGTAATTTACAATCGCATCGACGGTGAACAAATTACCCAATTTGTTGATATCAGGGTCGTTCTCAAATGCCGTGAGGTCGGTATGCGGTATTTTATCCCTCAATTCATTCAGCCCTGTTTCGGTCAATTTGCCGTTTTTGACAAATTCCGGATTATTCATCAGGCTCTCAGCCGGAAATAACTCTTCCCGTGGAATTTTTATTCCGAACGTTTTCTCCAATCGAAATACTATGTCCAAAAAATCAATGCTTTCAGCTCCCAGGTCTCCCATTAAGGTCGCTTCAGCCGTAACCTCGTCGTCGTCGACTCCCAGCGCATCGACCATGACTTCCTGCACTTCCTGGAATATTTCATCCCGACTCATTGCCATATTTTTTTACCTCCGGCATAAAATTTCGTATTGCGTATATCGTATTGCGTATTGCGTTTATGTTAGCATTGCTATTACTGTACCAAGCAGGAATTTATTCGCAACTCAATATCTTCCATCGTTTTTTCATATTCTCGATAATTTTGGCATCCACTTCTGCCATTGTCGAATTTTGCACAGAGAGGTTAAAGTGCCTTAGTCCAAATCTTGCTTCCACGATTCGCCGGCCTTGCGATAAACCAAAGCCCGAAAAACTGCTGACGTCTTCTTCGATTGTTTTGGCCTCGACTGTATATTCTATCTGTGCGCCCGGCGCCAGAAAACTTCTATATTTTACATTTCTCGCCTGTTTAAGCAATATCATACTGTGTGCAAAATTCTCCGCCTCTCTCACCAGCCACGATGCCGATTCAATGAGTCCTTCGAGCAGCAGTACGCCCGGCAGCACCGGAAATGCGGGAAAATGGTCCGCCAGATACTCTTCAGCTAAAGAAACGCTCTTGACCGCCTTTATTTCCTTGCCGCTCTGAAGCGAAACAATCTTATCGATAAGTATAAATCTCATAAATTAGTTCGTTGTTCATAGTTCTTAGTTCGTTGTTCATAGTTCATAGTTCATTGTTCATTGTACGTGGTTCGATTCACTATTCAGTATCTACGGTATATGCTAATTTCCGCAATTGTAGTGATAAGCAGCAGTTTTTCCAGCCTTTTTTCACTTTTTATGCCATTGCCGCGAAATCGAAGTCGAATATCCGGCTTTTGTTTGACGGAATCCGGCTTTAGGCGGAGCGGAATCCGTAAGTAAACCACTGAAAACTTGTCATCCTGAGCGCAGCTAAATATCTGCTTATACCAATTATAGTTAAAAATTGCTGAAAAAATTGTACATTATACTAACTGTGAGGGCCTGGATTCCTGCTTTCGCAGGAATGACAAGGTCAGTTAATCGGCAATCAATAAATAGAATTGGTATAAGACAACCCAAAAGGAACCCTATGGCGACAAGGAAGTTGGCGGCTTAAAGACTTGGATTCCTGCTTTCGCAGGAATGACAAATCAAACATTCAAGCTTGATGTAATACTAACGAGCTATAACATAATTATAGTCCGATAATCTGGCCGGATGGATCACGCAGCGATAAGGGTCTGCCTAAGATTTCGTAGTGCAGAATCGCCATTCTCAGCTCATCGGGGTCGGCGTAATCCAACAAAACTTCGGAAAGATATTTTGACTTAGGAACTTCAGCCATACCCTTACGTTTGCCGAGTAATCCTTCAACAGCTTTGCTGGTGAAATCCGGAAGGTCTTCGATACCTGTCTGGAGTACCGGGAGCTCTTCAAAGTCGGGCTGCACTTGTGGGGCCGGTATCGACAATTCAAAGCCAGGCCTTTTATGTTTTACCGGCGGTATTATAGGTTTGGGCCGGCCCGCTTGTTTGGCTTGGGCGGCGTATTTACGTACAGTAGGCTGAGGACGAGCGATTTTTTGGCGTGCCGGCGGGCCAGCCGGGCGAGACTCTCGCTCTTGTGTAGGATCGACAGCACGCTGAATCTCCCTGACGAATTGTTCCAGCAACCCCCTACCACCCTCAGGTTTACGTTGTGGCTTACGGCCCTGTTCTTCCTCAGCCTGCTCTTGCTCCTTTTTCCCCTTTGCTTTGAGGATAGTTACGAGCCCATATACAACCGCCACAATCACGAGGACCAGTATGTTCATCCAGCCGCCAGGGTCGCGTCTTTGGGCAACTAAAATGATTTGTGCCAGAGAATAGTTCATATATTGTAAAGCTAATCGATGTCAGGCTATCAGGGTACCAGATTATCAGGCAGTGGGTATCAGGTTATCAGAATATCAGGTTAATTTTGCCTTTTCTTAGTATCCTGATTTTCTGATATTCTACGCCCTAATATCCTGCATTCCTGATACCCTGCTGCTATTCTTTCTTTTTCGGCTTTGCAATGGAATCCCGCATCGAGGTATCAGCCATAATGTTTTTCATTCTGTAATAATCCATAATGCCGAGATTGCCCTTCTTGAAGGCTTCAGCCATCGCTAATGGTATCTTTGATTCGTTTTCCACTACGAGTGCCCGCATTTCCTGCTCGCGCGCCACAGCCATTGCCCGTCGTTTTTCCGCCTCGGCCTTTGCCCTTCGCATATCCGCCT
>JAUXAH010000512.1 GCA_030614945.1 Phycisphaerae bacterium | reverse complement strand
CTGTAGAAATGCCAGAGATAAAACCAGTTCAATGTCATCTTTGCATCTGCTTTTCGCGATGCTCTCGGCTATTGTTTTTAACTGGTCGGGCGCGGTTGGGCCGAATAACTTGATTCTTTCGATTGCTATTTTGAAAACAGTCGAATGGCTCATATCGGAGCGAACCATAAGCACATCAAACTCTTTTTTTGCTAATGGCTTATAGGCCGGGTCTGTCCGGGCAAGCAGGGTGAGGGTTCTGGCTTTTAAGAACTGTGAATACGCTATATTGCGGATTTGGTTTAATGAATCTATTTGGGCCAGTATCTCCTGCGATATTTTATTTCTTTGTAACTGTTGGGATGAAAGGGCAAGATAAAAATCAATTTCACACTTACTTAAAGTGGTTACGTAAAGGTCCCTGGACAGCTTTCTCCACAGACCTGTCGAGCCGTATTTATTGTCCCAATCGTCTCCTTGATAGTCTTCGATTTGCTTTTTTAGTTTTCGTTGGCTTTCTGCGATTGCCAGCAGCCGGTCGCTGGCTTTTTTTGCGATTCTTTGCAGATTTTCTTTATCGTTCCGGCTCAAAAATTGCCCGCTGAACTCATATTGCATACGCAGCTCAAAGCTTTCGCGCATAAAAGTATCGGCGGTCAGCCTTGCTTTTTCGGCCAGGCGGTTAATATCTTCTGCAGTGGGGATAGCATTGGCTGAACTTGGCGGCAGCAATAAAAAGAAAAACGCAACACATAAAGCGGTTATGATTTTAGGGCTGCATTTAATAGAAGTACCCATTGTTGGTGGTTACTCCGTCATTGGTAACGTAATGTCGGTCAGGCCCATTCCGTAAAACACATTATATATTTTTGCCAGATGTTCCCATTTTACTTCCGGGCTGCAAATTATTTCTACGGGGTCGGTGGCGAATCTTTTTTGGGCAAGGAGGCACTTTTCTACTTTTTCCATCAGCCCAACTAAGTCGGCCTCAATTGTTTGGTTTTCTATCTGGACCGTGTAAAGCTCGCCTATCCGGACCTGGCAGCCGGTTTCCATTGCAAAAATATGTATTATTAGAGGCTCAGGTTTTCCGATTCTGTGGTCCTGCGCCTGTGCAGCAGGCAATTGGAACGGCAGAAAATCCTCCTGCGGTCTCCACTTCGCTGCTACGAAAAAGAATATCAGCAGCAGAAAAATCATATCTATCATCGGTGCCATACGCAAAGTAAACGGACGCCGTCGGCTGCTGTTTAGTCGGCTGAAAACATTTCTTTGCATATTTTCTGTTTTTTCTGTTTCCAATTTTGTATATCCGCTATTCGCTATTTTTGGCGAATTGGGCGCCGCGGCGTAGAGCTTCGGTGTTTAGCGGCAATGTCTGATGGTATCGCTTCGCAAGGACATCGGGCAGGGCTTCAGCCGCCGCATCGGGGGCAAGATGTCCTCGCTTTTGCAGATACACGCCGAGGGCCACCATATTAGCGGCTTTCTGGCTGCCTAATTCAACTGCCAAATCGTCGGCAGGCACCGCTATTATCTCAATCGTTTTGTTCAGTTGCGGCTTGCTGTCTATCAGGGAACTATTCATAACCAGCAGCCCGCCGGTTTTAAGGTGGGTGGCAAATTTATTTAGCGAGGCCTTGTTCATTACAATCAGCGAGTCGGGTTTGCTGACTATGGGTGAGGCAATAGACTCGTCCGCCACAATAACCGCACAATTGGATGTGCCGCCTCGAACCTCGGCGCCGTAGGCGGGCATAAAGGTTACTTCT
>JAUXAH010000265.1 GCA_030614945.1 Phycisphaerae bacterium | reverse complement strand
ACTTCGGTTGACAGCAAAAACAGCACCCCGGTCTTGTCCTGGGTTCTGAATTCTCTTTCTATGTGTTCAAGCACCCGCAAATCGCGCCACAGACCCTTGCTCTGCACCATTCTTGTAACATGCGTGAAGACGAAATCCGGCTTATAGCCCAAGAGGTTTTCGCAATACCGCTGTAGTTTTTCTTTTGATGTAAGCTTCTCGGCGGTGGTGATTTGGTATGCGGGTATGCCGTTATAAACTATATCGATGTCGGCGTTTTCGAATTCCGGCGCGAGGAACCGTAATTCGCGGAGGACATAATCGCCTACCGCGTATATACGGTCGCAGTATTTTGACGCTTCCGCGAGAGCATGCTTGAAAAAAGAACTCTGGTCGCCGAACACTTCGTTGACGTAAAGTTTGTCGTTGTAAGCCTGCTTGATAACATTATAGAACATCGTGTCGTGGCCGGAATGTTCTTCTACGATGCGGCGCATCGTCGCTACTTCGTGAGCACAAAAAACCGTCCGAAAATCACAGGTTGGTTCGAGAATAGCCGCCAATACCGTGGGCATTCCCATAAACTCGTGAGAAATAATGACCGTCGAATCTTTGGCTGCGCCGATCGCTTTTAGTGCAGCAATTGCCACCGGCGCCAATCTGATATATTGTTCATAGTCCCACAGGTTTTCGTATAAATGGCTGCGGATGCCGAATTCCTCGAACAGACGTTTTTTGAATTTGTTGACCACCCCCTTGTCTATATGGCTTACGTCGATGAGCAGTACCTCGGGCGAGCTCTTTATCCCTGTCTGCTTGTCAACAAATGTTCGCCTGCCGTAGACGATGCCTGTATTGTAGAAACTTTCGATCTTACGAAAGGCCGGAGCATATCCTTCGTTTACAAGTCCGTCAACAGTTGAATAGAGCACTTCGCCATTTTCGCCGAGTCGCTCTAATACGGTGCCTTCGGTGGTAAACAACGGGCCGACGAGGATTGAGCGGTCAACTGCGTCAAGATAAGATTTGCAGGTGAAAAGGCCTTGCAGGACGGCGCCTATACCGCCGATTTTTCCCACCGTCTCGTGGGTAACGTGCACTACCGTGGTCTCATTGGCCATACCAGATTTCCCTCCAAGTTGTATGAAGCTCAACCAGGTTGTTTTTTACTGTCTCTACATAAAATATAAGAAACAGTTTCATTACAGCCAAATTAGAGGGGATTGTCCGGCCTGCTGTTTTATAGACCGAGAAAATCGTGGTAGATTTTCAGATTGAGGGTATTTTTCAGGACCTCTGGGTCGCCCTTGAAAATTTTTCCGTTCGTAGTTAGCTTATTCGTGTGCGGAGGTTTCTTATCAGACCTGAGAGCACCTGCTGAGGGATATCAGCCAGTTCCGGCTCAGGCATTTCGCTAAGCGCTATTCTGTCGAGAATCTCTACTGCCTGGGGGCCATAAGGGGCTATCGAATCTGCGGTTCTTTGGGCTTCGTCCAATTCGCCGTCGGCCATTTGTCGTAAATAGACAATTATGTTTTTCGTCAGCTCCTTATCGCTTATCTCAGGTGCTGACGTGGCGGCCCCACCCGGTCCATCCGGGACCTCCCTTTCAAGCAAAATCTCTTGTGTAAGCTCGTATGTTTCGGCCATCAGCTCTTTTTGTTTTGCGTCGTCATCTGTATCTATTGGGGCAAGTTTAAGCTCTTCATCAGAATCCAGGCCTGGGACATACAGTTTGTTATGACAGGCCGGGCACTTACTCCGTTTGCCACCGGCATTGTCAGGCGCCTCTATTTTTTTGCCGCAATGCTCGCAATGAAATATTATCGCCATTTTGTCACCTCTGACGAAACCTTTAGTTACTTATCTGTTTTATATTCCGCAACTACCTCGGTGGTGATTCCGCCGCGAGGTCTAAATCGAGAAGTAACCTTCATCCAGCGTGGCTTGCAGACACCACTCAAGTCATCCAGTATATCATTTGTCAGCGCCTCATAAAAAATGCCCTTGTTGCGGTAGCTTTGCATATAGAGCTTCAAGCTCTTTAGCTCGATACATAATTTGTCGGGACAGTATTCGATGACAATCTCGCCGAAATCCGGCTGGCCCGTTCGAGGACAAACACTGGTAAATTCAGGACACCTGATTGTAATAACATAATCTCGCCCAGGACGAGGATTATCGAACAGCTCCAATTCGGGCTTTTTATTCATTTTATTGAACCTCGCAAAGATTCCGCTGAACTAATATAATAAATATTGATAACTTTGACAAGCCAGAGGAAAAATGTTGGAGAAAAATAAAAAAGCTGTTGTTTTGCTGAGCGGCGGGCTTGATTCGGCTACAACCTTGGCCATCGCCCGCAGCGAGGGCTTCCAGTGCTATGCCCTAACTTGCCTGTATGGACAACGCCATCATCAGGAAATCAAAGCTGCAAAAAAAATAGCCGAGTCTCTGGGGGCAATTGAGCATCGCATAATGAATATTGACTTAGCTCAGTTTGGCGGTTCAGCCCTTACCGACCCAAATACCAAAGTGCCGAAGGATAGAGCCGATTTGGGCAATCCAGCTCAAATTCCGCCAACCTATGTGCCTGCCCGCAACACGATATTCTTAAGTTATGCACTTGCCTGGGCCGAAGTGCTTGGCGCATTTGATATCTTCATCGGCGTCAACACAACCGACTACAGCGGTTATCCCGACTGCCGGGCTGAATTCATATCGGCTTTTGAGACAACCGCCAACCTCGCCACCGCTGCCGCCGTCCAGAGTAAAGGCCGATACCATATTCATACGCCGGTTATAAATATGACAAAGGGCGAGATTATTCTTGCCGGCACAAAGCTCGGCGTCGATTATTCCCTCACTCATAGCTGCTACGACCCGGATGAGCAGGGCAGAAGCTGCGGCAGGTGCGACTCCTGCAGATTAAGATTGAAGGGCTTTGCAGAAGCAGGCCTGAAAGACCCCATCGAATATCGAGTAATGAATATCGAATGACGAATGTCGAAGTGCGATATGCGCACACGATATACGAGAATAATGAGAATAAGCGAAATTTTCTATTCTTTGCAGGGTGAAGGGTTTTTGGCAGGGGTCCCCAGCGCGTTCGTGCGTTTGGCTGGCTGCCCTTTACGCTGCCGATGGTGCGACACAAAATATGCCTGGGACGAAACAGCAGGGGCCCATTACAGCGTCGAGAAAATTGTC
The DNA here is from genome assembly GCA_030614945.1 of Phycisphaerae bacterium. Next base: position 392 of record JAUXAH010000265.1, on the reverse strand, counting down.
CGGACTGTTCAGCAAACCCAGAGCAAATTCGTGGTAATAACCGGCGGAGAGCCGATGATAAATTCGGATTTGCCGCAATTAGTGCAAAAGCTAAAAGCATCCGACAAACATATAACTATCGAAACAGCAGGGATTGCGTTTGTACCGGCTCTGTCCTGTGATTTAATGAGTATCAGCCCGAAATTGAGCAACTCCATTCCATCCGACCCGAAACTTGCAGCGGTTCACGAGGATTCGAGATTAGATATAACTGTCTTGCGCGAGCTGATTGATAATTATAAATACCAGCTAAAATTTGTCGTTGATTCGCAGGACGATTTACCGGAAATACAGCAGACGATAGAAGAAATCGGAAATATAGATTTACAAAAGGTAATGTTAATGCCGCAGGC
>JAUXAH010000300.1 GCA_030614945.1 Phycisphaerae bacterium | reverse complement strand
AAACAATGTGACTTTGTCGTGGTCAGCATCTTTGTCAATCCCACACAGTTCGGCCCCGGTGAAGATTTTGAAAAATATCCGCGACCCCTGGATGCCGACCTCGAAATTTGCAGAAAGACAGGTGTGGATGTCGTTTTTGCTCCGACGCCGGAGCAGATGTACCCGTCTGAAAATCTCACCTGGGTAAACGTCGAAAAATTGACCGAATTACTTTGCGGCCAATTTCGCCCGATACATTTTCGCGGAGTAACAACCGTCTGCGCCAAGCTGTTCAATATCGTTGCGCCTGATTTCGCATTTTTCGGCCGGAAGGACGCCCAACAAGCAATCGTTGTTAAGCGAATGGTCGCTGATTTGAATATGCCTTTGGAAATTGTCATCTGCCCCACAGTTCGCCGGCCCGATGGACTGGCGGTCAGCAGCAGAAATAAATACCTAACCGAAGAGCAGAAAAAAGATGCGACTTATGTTTATAAATCTCTTAAAAAATGCAGACAAATGATTCAAGCCGGCGCCACAGAGAGCGAAACGATTATCGCCGAGATGCGTAAAATATTAAGCCAGGCACCATCGATAGAGATAGAGTACATAAGTATTGTTGACGCTGAAACCCTGCAAACAATCGACCCCCACGCCTGTCTGCCGACAGGCAGACGTGGGGGCAAAGTCCTCGCAGCAGTCGCCGTCCAAATCGGCCAAGCAAGATTAATCGACAATATTCTGCTGGACGTAAGCGTAAAATAGTGTATAATTAATATAGTATTTAAATTAGGTGAAGAAGCTTTATAGCAAAATTAAATAAACTGTGATATAAAATCAAGTTAAGGCTTAAATTGGATAAAATGAAGGATTTATTTACGACCGGCGAAGCTGCTAAAATCTGCGGAGTAACCCAGCAATCAATCATTCGCTGTTTTGATTCCGGCCGATTAGAAGGTTTTCGCGTTCCCGGCTCAAAATTTCGCAGAATCCCACGCCAGAGTTTAATCAAGTTTATGAAGGAAAACAACATTCCCATAGATAATATTGAACCAGACGGAATGAAAGAAGTATTATCACTTTCCGAAATTAAACAACGATATGATGCTGAGTGGTTGCTTATCGGAGATCCAGAAACTTGTGATAATCTTAGCATCAAACAAGGTGTGGTTTTGTGGCACAGCAAGGATAGAGATGAAGTGTATAGAAAGGCAAGAGAGATACGCCCAAATCACTCTGCTATTCTATACACAGGCAAATTGCCTGATAATGTGGCAGTTGTGTTATGAAGATTACATTTGATCCTACCCAGGGTTTAATCGTTATCCCCACTCGATTGCATGGCTTTCACACAGATACAATAGTCCGTCTGGCGTTGGATACAGGTGCGACCGACTCAATGGTCAACTGGGACGTGGCAGTACTCCTGGGTTACGACCCGGCTTCTTCAAAAGAGCGCATACAGGTAACAACAGGCAGCGGAGTAGAATTTGCACCTCGCATTGTGGTTAAGAAGGTCGAAGCTTTAGGCAGGTCTCTTGAGAATTTCCCAATACTTTGTCATACACTACCTCCCAGTGCCACAGTGGATGGTTTATTGGGTCTTGATTTCTTTCGGGGCGTATGTCTGATGGTAAATCTACGGGAAGGAATCATCACTTTAGAGGATTGTGAACATTAAAGCAATTTACGAATCAACAGTTATGTTTGTAAAGATGTTAAAAAGTAAGTTACATCGCGCAACGGTTACCGATACCAAGCTGCATTATGCCGTCCAAATCGGCCCAGCTCGACTAATCGACAACATTCTGGTGGACTCCAGCAAATAACAATGTATAATGGTGATTAACACAAACCACATTAGCTGAAATCGGCTATAGTAAAATTAAAGGAGCTGGTAAATTATGCGGTACAGAATTCTGATTGAGCAGGATGAAGACGGTGTATTTATTGCTGAATGTCCTTCTTTGCCTGGGTGCGTTTCTGATGGTAGAAGTCGAAAGGAAGCTCTTGAGAATATTCAGGATGCTATTAAGGGGTACTTGGAGAGCTTAAAGAAACATAATGAACCTATTCCCCCATCAATTGAAGAAGAGATTGTTGAGGTGACAATTTGAGCAAGCTACCAGTGGCGTCGGGAAGGCAGCTCTGCAAAATATTGGGAAAGGTGGGCTATCTCATAGATCATCAGACTGGGAGCCACGTTATTCTTAGACACGAAAGTCCTCCTCATCGCAGATTAACCGTGCCGGATCATAAAGAAATCGCAAAAGGTACCTTGAGGGCTATTATACGACAGGCTGGACTAACTGTGGACGAATTTACAGAATTGTTATAGACACTGAGTAATATCTTATGTTTTTAAAGCTATTAAAAAGTAAGTTACATCGCGCAACGGTTACCGAAACCAAACTGCACTATGCCGGCAGTATCGCAATAGACTCGACACTGATGGAAGCGGTCGGCATTTTGCCTTACGAGTCTGTTTTGGTAGCCGATTTAAACAATGGCAGCCGGTTGGAAACCTACGCCGTTCCTGCGGAAGCCGATTCCGGCCAGGTCGTAATACTTGGCGCCGCCGCTCAGCTCGTCAAGCCAAATGACACCGTTATCATTTTTGCCTTTGGTTACTATACGCCCCAGGAGGCCGAGAAACTTAAACCGAAAGTTGTCGTCCTCGACGAAAATAACAAAATAAAAACAGTGAACAGCGGTTCGTGACTCGAACGAGGCACAAGCGACGAGTAACCCCGCACCAATTTACGGCAATAGCCTAATTCGTGCGGGGCAAGCGAGATACGAAGTAAATGTATCCTGAACTTTTTGAGATACCTTTCGTCCATTTGACCGTAAAAAGCTACGGCCTGATGATGGTCGTTGGTTTTCTCTCCGCCATTTCCCTGATAAGACACCTTAGCCGCAATATCACGCCCAACCCTCATCTCATTACCAGCGCTGCCCTTTACTCTCTGATAGCCGGAGTGGCAGGCGCACGCCTATTTTACGTTCTGCTTAATTTCGACCAGTTCCAGGGACGCCTGCTTTCTGTCTTTGCTATCTGGCAGGGCGGCCTGGTACTTTTAGGCGGCGTGATTTTAGCCATCTCTGTCATCTTTTTTTATCTCTGGTACCATAAGCTTCCCATTCGCCGCTACCTTGACATTTTGGCT
>JAUXAH010000413.1 GCA_030614945.1 Phycisphaerae bacterium | reverse complement strand
CTCTTTTACTTCATCAGTCACCACTTCAAGCCTATGGTATTGTTCACAAAGTTGCTTAAACTCCGCTTCGGTTTTCTTGCTTTCTGCCGTACCTGGTTTATCCCGCCAAAGCAATACATCTTCAATAATTGGCTCATCAGTTAAGAAGAACTCTATTGTTTTCCGGTAAACCTCCGCCAGTTTGGCAAGCTGTGAAAATTTGGGTTCTCTACCAGTAGGTGTGCCACAGTGTTCATAAGCGTTGATAGTAGGTGCACTTATCCCGCTTTTTTCAGAAGCTTTTTCCAGTGTGTATCCAATAGCTTCCCTTGCTTCTTTTAATCTCCGCCCGATTTCCATATTTTCACCTCCATTTTCTGTCCCCCAGAATATTATACAATAAAAATCGGCTAAATAGCCCAAATTTATTCTGGAAAACAGAAATTTTTTGATTTTTCTTGGATTTTTCTGAAATTACACCGATTTTTTGCAAGTTTTCAGCCCTAATACCGCCTGATTGCGGTCTTGGTGCTGTGTTTGTAGTTGACGAAGAAGTACCGCAGGGCGTCGATCGGGTGGTCGTACAGGCCGTCTTTGAGAGGCAGTTCCGACCCCCTGCCGGTTGGGCTTTCGGGATAATGATAACACCTTAGGGCCTCTATCAGCCGTTGACAACTCGGCGAGATTATAAGGGTGCTCTTGCCGTCGCCGGCCCGAATCGCCCGGCGGATAAGCTCAATGCCCTCCAGAATGCTGCTTCGCCGGTATCGGGCCACTATCCCTAATGTCCGCAGTTCCCGAATGACGCTTGTGCCGGTAACATCATTTACGCCGGCCCCGGCCGGGTCGCAAAAGGTCGCCGCCACCCGCTCCTCGCCGCCAGGCGTGCGGCTCTTTATCTCCTCAGCGTGCACGTCAATCGTCGCTCGACTCCGAACATACTCATCTATCACCCGAACAACGCCGTCGTTATCAACCTGAATCCACAGGCAAACAAACGGATTTACAAAACCAAAATCAAGCGCCCGATACACCGGGAAATTCGGGTCATAATCGACCGGCTGCACGTGCTTGTCCGGGTCGAACTCGTCAAAGACCACGTTCTCCAGCGAAGGCCTTTTGCAGAGCATCTCGGCCTCCCAGCTCGCCCTGCTGGCCCGACGCCTTTGTGTTACGCAATCGTCAATCTTCAGGTAACCGTTTGCTGATTTGGCCCTGCCCCGGCAGTCATCCCGTAAGGGACACTGCGAGCAGTTTCTATCGGTGCACTTTTCAATCACTTCCCATACACACCATTTGAAAACCGGCGTCCCAAGCCGACCCGCAGATGAAACTATCTTTTGCATCAGGCCGTAAGGCCGGTGCATTGTGCTGATTGACTCCATAGCGGCTGCAATCCCGGCGGTGCTCTGGGTGGTGAACTTGGCCGCTGCAAAAACATCTTTATCGAAAAGCTCGACCTCATCGCAGCGTAACTTCTGGACGTGCTGGCCGCGGACACTGGTTGCCGATTGCGTCAGGACCTCGACGGCCGAGTTGTTGGCAAAGCGGCATTTTTCTTTGAGGACCGGGCCAAACAGAAACTCCTCGAAGCCATTATGCAGAAAGCCGGTCAGATATTCGTACATCCTGCCGGACTGCTCACCTGAGCCGCCCAGGATTCGCACCTGGCAGCTCGGCTTAAAGACACAGTCCAGAAGCGTCGCGACCGCAGCCAATTCGGTCTTGCCCCCGGAACGGTTGGCCCAGACAATCGCATCGGAATTGGCCGGCCTTTCCGCAGCGAAGTCACTGGAGAAACTGTGCCACAGATAGTCCATCGGCCTGTTATGTTCCGGGCAGATTCTTTTGTCGGGAACCTCTATGCCCAGAAAGACTTTGACGTAATTTTTAAGGTCCCGCCTCGTCCTCGGCCGAGTCCGCCGAATAACTGAGTAAACATAAGCTGCTTTTTCGATATCATCATAACTTGTCGATTTGTCTAAAGCTAATTGTGCCATTACAACACCCTCTGCTTTTGAATGTTACTTGCAGCAAGTACACGCGTGAATAAATATGGTTTTGCTGTTGTGCCCTTTCTCGCGGCTACTTTACCAGCAAGCGCCGTTCGATAGCGGGCTGTAGATGCAGCGTGATGCCTTCGTTCAACTGCTTGCCCGTATACGTTGCCTTTAAATTGGATGCCAGGTCGTGGACCGTATAGTGTTTTTCGCCCTTAGCGGTAAACCATTCCGGGAACTGGTTGATGCGCGGCCAATC
>JAUXAH010000043.1 GCA_030614945.1 Phycisphaerae bacterium | reverse complement strand
TGCTATGTATTCAGCGGCAAGTGGAACGAGGCGGCAGAGATTTTTGATAGTCTGTTCAAACAGTGCCGGGATGAGCAGAAAAAGAAATTGTATCTGCAAGTGACGGCACTGTGCAGTATGAACGGCGGCCAATATGGCAGGGCTGTTAATTGCTACAGTCAATTAAGCGTCGAGGAAAGGGACAACGCTGAGATTTGGGTGAAAATGGGTCAGGCGGCATTGGGTGCAGGCGCGGCAAACAGGGCGTTTACGTGTGGGCAAAAGGCGTTGGCTTTGCAGCCGGGCTATACTGATGCGATTGCTCTGGTCGGCTGCGCTCAATATGCCGGCGGCAATTACGCCGCGGCGCTCAGGAGCTTTGAAAGGATAGCGGCGGATAAGAAGAACGCGGGTTTTTCCTGGCTTATGAGGGCAAGATGCTATGAGCAGCTCGGCCTAACGTACAAGGCCGAACGAGCATATAAAAGGGCACGGGAAATAAATCCCAGCAGTGAATTGGGAGATTTCCTGGCCAAAGGAAAAGACATCCGGGATTGGTGATTATCGGCTGGAAATTAAATCGTAAATTGAGGGTTGGAAAAGAATAGGAGTTGTTGGTTTGAAGTTCAGAAAAAACTTATATGCGATAGTCACAGGTGTTGTGGCAGTTAGTCTGCTCACAGGGGGCCTCGCCGTGTGGCTGGACTCTGGCACGGAAGAGGGTTGGCGTTTTGCCGGCTATGTGCAACGGGCCCCCATTGTGCCGGTGTGCTGCGTTATTGGGGCTGTGGGCGTGATTTGGCTTGGCTGGCATTGGCTGAGGCTGGCTGGAGGAATCACATCCATAGCCCGGCGGCTCAAGAAAGAAACTGCCGATGGGCGATTGCCGGTTGCCGGTTGTAAGTCGAAAATTGGAAACCGGAAATCGCAAATCAGCAAAATCGACGAATTGACTGAGGCGATTGCAGAGCGAATTGATAGTTACTCCAGTGTAATAGGTGAGCTCGAAAAGCAAATCGAGGATTTGCAAATTCAGATCCAACTAACACAGCGGCAGAAAAGAAATATTGAGGCGATTATATACAGCATCCGTGATGCCGTTATCGTGATTGACGAATTTGACAGGTTATCGATGGCAAACGAGGCGGCCGGCAGGCTTTTCAATTTTGATTTCAGGGCTTCGCAGCAGAGACCCATTGACGAGCTTGTCTGTAGCGAAGAGGGGGACGCAGGTAAAAATGAATTTGTAGATTTTCTGCGTCAAAGCAGACAAAGTAAGGTACGGGCAACGAGACGGGAAATCGAATTTTCAAAAATGGGAACGCCGGAAGATGGTTCCGGCTTTCGCGGGGACGGCCCGGTGAAAACAGGGGCAAGAACTTTCGATTGTATTGTTTCGTGTGTTTACGATGAGAGGGAGCAGGTTAGTGGGGTCGTAGCGGTGCTTCACGATATTACGCGCGAGAAGGAAATATCACAAATGAAAAATGATTTTGTAAGTCACGTCTCGCACGAATTAAAGACGCCCCTTGCTTCTATCAACGCCTATTCGGAAATGCTGCTTGACGGCGAGGCGAGAGACAGCCGGACGAGAAAAGAGTTTTACTCGGTGATTCAAAGTCAGGCACAAAGGTTGAATCGGCTGATTGAAGACATTCTGAATACTTCACGAATAGAGTCGGGCCTGATAAAGCTAGAAAAGGCGCCTGTCAGCTTGACAATACTAATAGAAGAACAGTTGCAAATGATAAAAAGTTACGCTGAAGAAAAGAATATCGAGATTATTGGACAGAAGCCGATTGTTTTCGACCAGGTGTATGCAGACAAGGATATGATTTCGCAGGTTATCGTCAATCTGTTAAGTAACGCCGTTAAGTATACTCCCGGTGGAGGTTCGATAAGAATTGAAACCGAGGTTGACGAAACCGCGAACATAGCGCGAGTTAGCATAACTGATACGGGAGTTGGAATTCCCGAAGATGAAATCGAACATATCTTTGATAAATTTTACCGGGTTGGTGCAAACGAAGGTCAAGCAAAAGGGACAGGGTTGGGACTTAACCTTGTTAAACAAATAATCGAAAAGGTTCACGATGGCCGGGTGTTTGTTGCAAGTGAGCCCGGCGCGGGGAGCACTTTTGGCTTTGAGCTGCCTCTGGCAAGGAGAGGAGCAGTCGAAGCAGTAGTGTAAAAGCAGCGGATAGTAATAGCGGGGGGGAAAAAATCATACGCTAAACGCTAAGAATTGAGGAGGCAGAACAATGGCGGAAAAGAAAGTTTTGGTTGTGGACGACGAAATACATATCGTTCACGTGGCGGCGATAAAGCTTCGTAATAACGGTTATGAGGTTGTAACGGCAACGGACGGCGCTGAGGCCTTTGAGCTGGCTTGTTCGGAGAAGCCGGATATTATCGTTACGGATTTTCAGATGCCGGTTATGACGGGACTGGAGCTTGTGGAGAAAATCCGGCAGAACGAGGAGACGAAAGATATACCGGTAATTTTGCTGACAGCCAGAAGTTTTGCTGTTTCGCAAGAGCAGCAAGAAGATTTGCGGATATCGGGCTGTATTAGCAAGCCGTTTAGCCCCAGGGAGTTGCTGGAAAACATCGAAGATATTCTGTATCAGAGGGCGGTAATTAATCGTGAGGCGTGAAGCGAGATACGAGATACGAGATGCAAAATACGAAATTGGATACAATCAGGAAAAGTTTAAGTTCGCCACAACTACGTAAGTTTGAGAGGTTTGGCGGTAAGGTAAATAAATTCGGCGTTAATTTTGCAGTTTGCAACACCGACGGGGAGCTTGTCTTGCTGTGCGAGGGGGGTAAATTCAAAAGCAGCCGAAAACAGTTAATAAAGGCAGGCCGGCGAGCTTTAAGCAAAGAAGGTGAGGGAAACTGCATCGGGACAGAGACGCAAGTTTGCCGACTTGGCGAGACAAATCCGGTTTTGGCTGCTGTTCTAAAACGTGGGAGCGAAGCTGTTGGAACAGCTCTGATTGAGATGGATACCGGATGCTCGATGGCGGATACCGGATGCTCGAATCAAGAATCCATTTTCACTGAAATGCTTGGGCTTTTAGCAGAGAATTTTCAAGCCGAGACAGAAGCCGAAGAACAAATTGAAATGGTCGGCACTGAGCTGGCACAAACGTACGAGGAGCTGGTGCTGCTTCACAAGCTCAGCACAAATATGAAGGTTACCGAACCGGACGCCAACTTTCTGCAAATCGCTTGTGACAGCTTAACCGAGATTGTCCCCGTCGAAGGTATCGCAGTAGTGCTGGAAAAGACTATAGAGGACGAAAAGCAGCTGGTTGTAACTGCCGGGTCGGGATTGATAGATATAGATGAGCGGATGGCAGCTATCTTACACAGCCGGCTGATGGAGGAAATAAACAGCGGTAAGGATGCCCTTCTGGACAGCGAAGTGGATTCGCCTTTCAAATATGATTGGTCGGACAACATAAAAAATATTATTGCGGTACCTTTATTCGGTAAAGACAGGGTGGAGTCCCATTTTGTAGAAAGAACTCAAAATGGCAGCTGCGTAATAGGGCTGATGGTTGCAATAAACAGAATCGATAAGCAGGACTTCGACAGCACCGACGTAAAGCTATTTAACTCGGTGGCCAATGGATGTGCGGTGTTTGTCGAGAACGGCAGGCTGTTCAAAGACCTCGAAGAATTGTTTATAGGTTCGTTGAAGGCACTAACAAGCAGTATTGATGCCAAGGACCCGTACACGCGCGGCCATTCTGAAAGGGTTGCATTTATCTCACGATGGCTTGCGGAGAGGCTCGCCGAGGAAGAGTTATTGGAAGAAGACCAGATACACAAGATTTATTTGGCTGGATTGCTGCACGATATAGGAAAAATAGGAATAGACGAAGTGGTATTGTGCAAGCAGGGTAAACTAACCGAGCAGGAGCTCAGCCGTATAAGAAAGCATCCATCGATAGGGGCAGGTATTTTACGTGAAATAAAACAGATGCGTGATATCGTGCCGGGCGTACTGTGTCACCACGAGCAAGTCGACGGCAAGGGATATCCCAACGGTTTAGTCGGTGAGCAGATACCGCTGACAGGCAAAATTGTTGGATTGGCGGATAGTTTTGACGCAATGACATCAAAACGAACCTACAGAGGCGCACTGACAGTAGAACAAGCACTGGCGGAAATAGAGAAAGGATTGGGCACGCAGTTTGACGAAAAAGTCGGCAGAGTGTTTATCAACAGCGACGTCTATCAGCTATGGGACATTATGCGGGACAGTTTCAGCGAAATTTATGGGAGAAGTAGTTCAGTAGAATATGGCACTGCTGCTGTGGGGACTCTAATCAGATGAGAATAAAAACACAAGATTATAACAATGTTACGGTCGTTGAATTGCAGGGCGACCTGGACGGTGACTTTGTCGAGCTGTTCCAAAATACAATCACCGATATAATTGCCGCACACAAGGCCGGCATTGTGCTCGATATGAGCGGCGTGGGGTTTATTGATAGTGAGGGATTGGAAAAATTGTTGTGGTCTCGGGACTACTGCAGCGAGAACAAATCCGAGCTTAGATTAGCGGGGCTTGATGAAAACTGTGCGAAGATTCTGGAAATCACCCGGCTTGAGAATGAATTCGACCGCTACGCGGAACTTACCGAGGCGGTAAAGAGTTTTGCGTAGAGAAAGGCAGTGATTAAAGATTATTGATTATTGAATTATCGATTATCAACAGGTAAAGCTATGGGTCAAATAGCGGTGGAAAACAAAATGCAGCTTGGGCAGCTTCTGCTTGCGCGTGGTGTTGTGACGGCTGAGCAGATTGAAAAAGCTCTGGCTGAACAGAAAGAGAAGGGCCATTGCAGACTGCTCGGCGAGCTTCTGGTCGAGATGAATTACTGTACGGAAAATCAGATAGCCTCGGCGCTTGCAGAGGCGTACGGCGTGCCTTATGCGCAAGTTAGTCCGAAGATATGTGACGCAAGGGTGCTTGAGATTCTGCCGAGGGAATTTCTCGAAGAACATATCGTTTTGCCGCTGTTTAAGGTTGGCAATGGCCTTACGGTGGCGGTGAGCGAGCCGACAAATGTGTTTTTGATGGATGAAATAGAGCGTATAAGCGGCTGTAAGGTTCAGATAGTCTGTTCGACGACCAAGGACATCAAGGCCACGCTGCAGACATATTTGCCGGCGGCCAATGTCTTTGTCATTGATGATATTATCGACGACGAGGGACTGGAAGATTTTACGCTGATAGAAAATATCACGGAGGATATAAGCGATCTTGAGGAGATAGCCGGTCAATCGCCGGTTGTAAAACTGGTCAATTATTTGCTTTACAACGCCGTGCGGGAGAATGCCAGTGACATTCATATCGAGCCGGACGATAAGAAGCTGCGGGTCCGATACAGAGTCGACGGCAGGATGTATGAGAAGATACGTCCGCCTCATCAGATGCACTCGGCGATTGTTTCGCGCGTCAAGATTATGGCTGAGCTGGATATTGCTCAGCGTCGTCTGCCGCAAGACGGCGGAATTCACGTTTTAGTGGAAGGCAGGCCCATCGATTTGCGTGTATCGGTTATGCCGACCAACTTTGGCGAAAAGGTAGTTATCAGAATTATCGACCCGCAGAAAGTGCTTTTCAATCTCGAATCGCTTGGATTTACCTATGAAAACCTGCAGCTATTCAGGGAAGTAATACAATCTCCGAACGGCATAGTTCTGGTGACGGGGCCGACCGGTTCGGGAAAAAATACCACCCTTTATGCGGCACTTACTGAGTTAAATAGCGAAGAGGTTAACATCTGCACTGTTGAAGACCCGGTCGAGTGCAATATAGCGGGTATAAATCAATTTCAAGTGAACAAAGGTGCCGGCTTTGAATTTTCGACGGCGCTGCGAAGTTTGTTAAGGCAGGACCCGGACGTAATAATGGTTGGCGAGATTCGGGATGAAGCGACAGCCAATATCGCGGTTCAGGCGGCTCTGACGGGCCATCTGGTTCTGTCGACTCTGCATACAAATGATGCGTCCGGAGCGGTAACGCGTTTGCTGGATTTGAACGTTGCCCCTTATCTTGTAAGCGCTTCGCTGATTGCGGTTTTAGCTCAGCGGCTGGTGCGAAAGATATGTCCAAATTGTAAGACGGACTATAAGCCGTCCGTGAGCATAAAAAAGGTGGTTGAAAAGTTGGGCGGTGAGGCCGTGAAATTTCATCGCGGTGTAGGTTGTAAAAAATGCCGGAACACCGGCTATGTCGGCCGAATCGCTATTCACGAATTGTTTGTGCCAAATGAAAAAATTATGGATATGATTAGCGAACGGGCAAGTTTGAAAAAATTGAGAGATAAGGCGCTTCAAAATGGAATGGTTCCTTTGCAATTGGATGGTATCGAAAAGGTAAAGGCAGGAATTGTATCGATAGACGAAATATTGAGGACAGCCCAAATAGAAGCGTGAAACACAATGCGAGATACAAATAAATGACTCTGTTAGCAGCAAATACTACAGAAAAACCTGATTTTGCAAAGGAAAAGTCAACCTCTACCAACAACACGCAGGCAGAAGGAAGAGACAGTTCTGGGGCTTTGAAGAAAAACAGCGACATTGGCTTGGGCTCACAAACACAAAACAGCATCTCGAAGCTTGGGCACAGGCACCACCACAACGGCTCTATACTGCAAACGTAAAACAAGCAGAGCTGATACTGTTCACAACGCAGTTAGCGGTGATGCTTGATAGCGGCGTAGTGCTCAGCGATGCTCTTGATGCTATTGCCGAGCAGGCAGAGGACGGCACGCTTAAAATGATAATTATGGATGTGACTGAAACGGTCAAAAGCGGCGAAAATTTCTCGAAAGCGCTGGCCAGTTACCCAAAAGCTTTCAACTCGATGTTTATCAGTATGGTCAAAGCCTCGGAAGCATCCGGCAAAATGGTGGAAATGCTGAGGGTACTCAGCGGCTATCTAAACTTCGAGTCCGAAACCCGCAAACGCATCAAAGGGGCGCTTACTTATCCAATCATAATGGCGACAATGGCCGTAGCAGCGACAGCTACGCTGATGTTCTTTGTCCTGCCGAAATTTATGAAAATTTATGAAGCCAGAGGGGCTGCCCTTCCAAAAATCACACAAATACTGGTTGGTTTTTCACAGACATTGGGTGATTTTCAGGCGATGACGATTATCCTCACAGTGGCGATATTGACGTCAATCGCATTATATTGCTGGGCCAGGACGCTAACAGGCCGGCGGATGATAGATTATGTAAAAATCCGAACGCCTGTATTGGGCACAATGTTCGTCGATATGATAGTAACTCGAAGTATGCGCATTATGGCAACAATGGTCAATACAGGCGTAAGCCTCCTGGATGCGATAGAAGTAGTACGGGGTTCGTGCGAGAATCATTACTTCCAGCAGCTTTGGGCTGGGACGAACAACAAAATCCGCGACGGCTACCAGTTATCAGAATCGATACAAATTTCGCAGGGTAGTGAAGGAATTGAAACCCAACTAATTGCACCCGGGATTATCCAGATGCTTCGAGCAGGTGAAAAGAGCGGCAAGCTCGGCGATGTCAGTGACAAAATATCGGTCTTTTACGAAAAAAAACTCGAAGCTTCGATAAAGTCCGTTACCGCCCTTATAGAGCCGTTAATGATTACAATTCTGGGTGGTATTATCGGAACTATTGCGATAGCATTACTATTACCAGTATTTAAAATATCGACTGTTATCGCACACTAATAATCTGTCATTTTTTCCCCCCCGCCTGCCACGGCGTAGTAACCACACGACTCACGCCGTCCATTAATCGTCAAATGCAGCAGCATTTTTTTTCCTTTGAAATAGGTTCGACCCTTCGATTGCACTCAGGGCAGGCAAGCTCACTACAGGTTGGGTTTGATTGGGTTTGTTTTGGCTTTGTTTTGGCATTTTATTGGCTTTGATTGGCTTTGATTGGCTTTGTATTGGCTTTGATTGGGTTTGAATTGGGTTTGTTTTTCCCGCGTTCACCAAGTGTCCTTTTTTCATAATCCTTTGTTAAAACAGCACTTACGTTCATTTGCAATCCGCCTACGGCGGACAAGATTGGGTTTGTTTTGCATAAAAAGGTCGATTTGTAAAGAATCCTCTACAGTTGTAGAGGGCAAGTTAGTTAAGAGTGAGCTAAAGTGCCTAAAGTGAACTAAAGTTGGATTCTCTCCACAGGACGCCCAATGGCGGATTCTGGATACTCGATGCTTGTAAATAGTTAAATAGTTCATTGGTTCATGGTTTTCGGCGGTAAAACAACGCGCCTCTATAATTGGGCGAACATGCGCGTTTGAGTCGAAATTTGGTGCTTTTTTGACAGGATAAACAGGATTAACTCGATGTGAGAAAAGGAGTAAAAAAAGATTTCAATTTTCCGATTTTTGTCGACAACTACCCGCACTTTTGATTGATTTTTACGGGTTGCAGGTTACGGGTTACGGGTTACGGGTTGAGGGTTGCAGGTTACGGGTTGCGGGTTGCGGGCTGCGCCCCATTAGAAAGTAAACAAGGCTTATACGCCTTACTTCTAACGGGGTAAACCCGGTTAGAAAGTGGCTGGATCCCTGCCCCCTGTCTGAGACTTGCTGGGGCAAGCTACAGCATGCAGGGACAAGCGGGCTAAATGAGGGGGCAGTTAATTCCATTTTACCCAAACCGACCTTATCGGTATAATGAAGCAGCAATAAAACTATGTTGAGGAAAAAGATTATGGTCACACACGATAAAATCACACGTCGTAAGTTCCTTGGAAACGTCGTTGCAGGTACAACCGCTGCTATTGCACTGCCGAATCTCGCAGCCGAATCCAAAAAGGGAACCAGCAAACCGACTGAATCAGACTCTGTTCGCGCGCTGCCAAAACGAGTGCTTGGGCGGACGAAAGAGAAGCTCACCATTCTTGGTCTTGGCACGGCACCGGTGGGCGAGGGGCCCATCGACGTACAGCAGGGCATTCGCATCTTCGCCGAAGCCATCGAGCGAGGCGTCACTTATATCGACACCGCAAGGATATACGGAAACGCCGAGGAAATACTTGGACATATAATCCCGAAACGCCGTGACAAGCTCTTCATCGCAACGAAGGTCTCGACCCACACCGCAGATGAAGCGGAGCGCTCCTTGAGCGAATCCCTGCGCCGACTCAAGATTGACCATTTAGACCTCGTGTATATCCACAGCATCGGCAGCAAAAAAATTGACCGAGTCCTGGGCAAGGGTGGTGCCCTCGCGTACTTAATGAAGGAAAAGGAAACCGGCAAGATTCGTTTCATCGGGATTTCGGGACACAACCGCCCGCCCAACTTCGTCCGCATGCTTAAGACCAATCAAATCGATGTGGTCATGTGTGTGATGAATTACGCAGACAGAAACATCTATGATTTCGAGAGTAAGGTTTTGCCTGAGGCAAAAAAACGCAACGTCGGCTGTGTGGCCATGAAGGTCTACGCCGGCATCAAGGGTGGCTTCCGCAATCACAGGAGTGGCTATGTCGGCTGTGCCACCGAAGCTGCCCGTCTCCCACACGCTCTGGCCTATGCGCTCGACCTCCCAGGTGTCAGTGTAGCCGTGGTCGGCCCCTATACGGTCGAACAGGCCGTTCAGAACGTCGAGTTTGCCCGAAAATACGTACCGCTCTCAAAAGAGCAACGCCATGCGTTGTTAGAATATGGGAAAAAGCTGGCGACAACCCTGGGTCCACGCTACGGGCCAGTGACGTGAAACTCGTTTATATTCTACACGAGCATACCTAATGCCACCTGGTCAACCTATTGCAGCAGTGCCTTTAAGCCTTGTATCTTTCTCAGCCGTGGCAGGTGTCTCTCTATCTCCACCACGTCGGCTCCGAGAACACAGCTCACATCGTGTTGGCTGCCTGGCGTTGTTCTGCAGAGATTGTTGAGCTTGATTGACAAAAATCGTGAGAACAATTAGGGGCCCAAAATGAAAAACCTTATATTT
Source organism: Phycisphaerae bacterium (assembly GCA_030614945.1). The sequence goes on along the minus strand of JAUXAH010000043.1, from coordinate 1,234 downwards.
TAATTATACCTATTTTGCTGATTAAGTCAAGCGTTTTTTTCTCACCATCACCGCACATGAGCCGAGCAGCAAAAGCGTGGCCGGTTCTATTGTGCCCAAGCTCAATTAGCCCCACCCTGACAAAGTTGTTGGATTTCGGCAGCAGATAGACTTTTGTCGTAGACCTGCACATCGCTCATAAGGCCGTGGAAAGATTGCTTCGAGGAGCTCCCGTTATTTCCGATGTCTGCCGTGGACGGCAAACTGCTTAAGCCGCCATAGGTTCCAGTACCTCTCTCGGAACCATTCACATAAATGGCATAAACGCCTCCGTTCCACGTCAGGGCTATATGATACCAGATCTCCGTACCTAAGGTTATGATGTTGTTTTCGCTGTGGTCGCCAACCCTTATATCGAGCTGGGTATTACTGTTGTCCATATAGAGCAGTATTCTATCTTTGACACCATTGTCACAACCAAAAAAGTATCCGCTGCCGTTCCTGCCGTCTCCCCTTATCTGTGGTTCTGCCAGATTAGCCCAGATGGTAATCGTTCCCGCCGTGGTTGACATCCCAATTGTGGAAATTACCACCCGGCTCAGATTATTACTTCCATCAAAGTTCAAAGCGCCTTCCGCTGGCGCCCAGACCAGCCCATTGCCTATCCCGTCGATAAGCATACCGTGATTTTCGTTACCGGAAGAATCATAGGCAATACCGCCCGATGTCTCGTCAAATTCCCACCAACCGACAAGATTAGGGTCAGGCATTGTCGTGAAGCTCCATACCTCACCGGTGGTCGTACCGCCCGGACCAATTTCGTCAATCCGCCAATAGTAAGTGGTTTCATAGTCAAGGCCGCCGGGGTCCCAACTATTAGAGTCCTGGTTGCCCATATACTCATTCGAATCGGTCGTAGCATCGTTCACATCGTCAACATTAGTTCCGAAGTACACATCGTGTGAAGTCGCATTTGCACCAGCCATCCAGCCCAAATCAGTAGTTATGCTGACTTCAGTTGCTGTATCATTCGGGTCGGGATTGCTGGCCTGGCCGGGTACCGGGGCGGTGGTAAAGCTCCAGACCTCACCATTAGTTGTCCCGCCCAGACCAACTTCATCAACTCGCCAGTAGTAAGTTGTGTCAACATCCAAGATGCCTGGGGTAAAAGTAGTGCTTGTTTGATAGCCTTTGAAGTCGTTCGTATCCGGTGTTGGATTAGTAAGTCCAAAAGAGTATGAAGTTTTACTCGTGC
>JAUXAH010000151.1 GCA_030614945.1 Phycisphaerae bacterium | reverse complement strand
CGATGCTCGATGCTCGATACTCGATACTCGATACTCGATACTCGATGCTCGATGCTTGATACTCGATACTCGATACTCGATGCTCGATGCTCGATGCTCGATACTCGATGCTCGATGCTCGATGCTCGATACTCGATGCTCGATGCTTGATACTCGATGCTCGATGCTCGATACTCGATGCTCGATGCTCGATGCTCGATGCTCGATGCTTGATACTCGATGCTCGATGCTCGATACTCGATGCTCGATACTTGATACTCGATGCTCGATGCTCGATACTCGATGCTTGATACTCGATACTCGATATCAAGAAGCGAGAATACGAGACCTGAGATGTGAAGTGTGAGATATGAGACACAAAAAAGAAAATTTTACTTTCTATTTTTTACTTTTTAGCTCTCTTTTATGTGTGCCGGCCTGCGTTTTTGCGGCCCAGTCAGCGGCCGTTGAATTCCAGCCGGCAACCCCCGCCATCGACAAGCGGGGACAGGCAAACAGTGGGGAACCCAACGTCGTTGAAACGGTTTGTGAGCTAATTTACCAGGGTCAATTCGACGCTGCGGATGAACTGATAGGTGAGCGTTCATGGCTTGGTCAGTTAGCGAAGATTGTCCAGGAATACAAGGATATAAATCAACGGCGTCAGTCAGCTCGAAAGGCCGCTTACGAAGAGCAATTAGCTGAGCTGGAAAAGTTCCGAGCCGAAGCGGATAGCAACGATGTCAATGATATTCCTGCGGTGTTTTCGGTTATTACCAGGGCGTGCGAATTTGCGGATGATGCGCAGAGAGAGCAGCTTCTGTCTGCGTCGTTCGTAAAGCAGGTTTTTCAACAAGCGATGGACAGCGCGTTCGAGTTCGAGTCAGAAGGGAAATGGCTTGATGCCTACACAAATTGCTACTATTGGCTTCAGGCAATCGAGGCGGACGATGAGGCGTATTCGGATTATGCCGAGCAGCTTCTGGACAAGGCCAGTATAGTGGCGTCTTTTCAAGACAGCCCGTGTGAGACCCGCGAGGAGCGTTACGAAGGTGTGAAGAAAGAGATGTTTGTTCGGTCGATTATCGCCCTGAAATCCAATTACGTCAGTATTATTGATTATCGTCAAATGTCGACGAAGGCCATCAGGCACTGCGAGCTGCTGGGCGAGGTGATGAAATTTCCGATGGACGATTTCGAATTGATGATTGAAGATCGAAAGTCCCTATCGGGGTGGTCTGCGGCTCTGTCAGCGGTTCTGGATGAAGTAGAGCGTTCTCCCACGGGTATAAGTAAAGACGAGTTTATGGATGTTTTTGAAAAAGTCCTGTTACTGAACACAACAACTGTCCAATTTCCCCGCCCGGTAGTGATTGCGCAGTTTTCAGAAGCTGCATTGTCTGCACTTGACCCTTATACGGTTATGGTTTGGCCCAGGCAGGTTCGGGATTTTGAGAAGATGATGACCAATGAGTTTACCGGCATTGGGATAGAGATTTCGAAACGAAAAGGGCTGTTGACGGTAACGAGTCTTTTGCCTGATACGCCGGCGTACAACTCCGGTCTTGATGCCGGAGATGTGATAGAAGCAGCAGACGGTGTTGAAACGAAGGACATGTCCCTTACCTGTGCGGTCCGCAAGATTACCGGTAAAGCCGGCAGCAAAGTTACATTGACGATAAGACGTTCCGGCGAGGAGAAGACCAGGGATATTACTATAACCAGAGCGAAGATAATTGTTCCGACAATTCGCGGCTGGCAAAGGACCGAAGCAGGGCGGTGGCTGTATATGATTGATGAGAAGAACACAATCGGTTATGTCCGCATTACCGGTTTTTCCGCGGAGACGGCTTCTGGCCTGGAAAAAGTGCTGGTGGGCCTTGAGGCCGAAGGGTTGAAGGGATTGATTCTGGATTTGCGATTCAATTCGGGCGGGTTTTTAGATAGTGCCATTGCGGTAACCGATAAATTCGTCGAAGAAGGACTGATAGTCATTACTCGTCCGCGGTCGTGGCTGTCGTCAACTTACGCATCGGCACACAAGAAGGGGACGCACCCGAATTATCCGCTTGTTATACTGATTAATTCCGGCTCGGCGAGCGCTTCTGAGATAGTGGCTGGGGCGCTGCAAGACCCGAAATATAAGCGGGCAATTTTGGTGGGCGAAAGGACGCACGGCAAAGGCAGCGTGCAGGGGATAACGCACTATCCAGGCGGAGGTGCGCAACTGAAATATACGATGGCTTATTATCATTTACCTTCCGACCAAATAGTTAAAAGCCGGGATGCGATGAAGAAACAAGGCCGAAAGGATTGGGGCATCGGGCCGGATATCGAAATCAAATTGAGGACCGATGAGCTCAGGAAAATGATTGATATCCAGAGGGATAATGACGTGCTGGTTAAGGCCGACCACGACAATAGCGGCGCATCGCTGAAAAAGCATACGGTCGAGGAAACCCTTGCTGCTGACCCGCAGCTGGCGGTTGGCGTTCTGGTTGTTAAGAGCAAATTGATTCAAGCCGGCGCTCTGGTTTCGAATGTAAATTGACTTTCTGCTAAAGGGATGTCGCTTTTTTAACCACGGATTTGGGTTCCCGCAAAGCGGGGGCCCACAGATTTCACGGATTGAAGTTTTTTTGTTTTTATTTTCTCTGCGTAATCCGCGGTTAATTTCTTTTGAAGGGATGTGCGGATTTGACAAAGGCGGAAGATAGAGGAATAGATTCTTCGCGGAGCCGGCGCTCGGGCGAAGCGAAGGACCCAGAACGACAGGGCCGGTTTGAACGGCAAAGGCAAGAGAAGCTGTCTCGCATTAAGCAATTGGGCATCGACCCTTACGGCGGCAGATATGACGGGGCCGAGCGTGCCTGCGATATCAAGAGCAGATTTAAGGATGGCGATGAGAAGCAGCGTGCCAGATGTGCCGGCAGGATTGTGCTGCTGAGGGACATCGGGAAGCTGATATTTATTACTCTGCGGGACTGGAGCGGGACGATGCAGGTGGGGTTGAGCAAAAATCTGCTTGGTTCTGATGCGTCTGGCTGGCCACTTGCGAAGCTGCTTGAGCTTGGCGATATAATCGGTGCAGCCGGTCAATTGGGTAAGACCAAAACCGGTGAGATTACTGTATGGGCCGATAGTGTTTCGCTTTTGAGCAAATGTTTGTGCCAGCCGCCGGAGAAGTTTCACGGTCTGTCAGATATTGACCTTCGTTATCGGCAGCGGTTTGTGGATTTGTGGGCCAATCCTGAGGTGATGGAGCGTTTTAAGAATCGCAGTGCCATCATCGCTACGATTCGCGAATTTCTGCAGGCCCGGGGCTTTCTGGAAGTTGAGACGCCGATGATGCAACGAAAGGCCGGCGGGGCAGCGGCAAAACCCTTTGTTACATATCATAAAACGTTGGATTTGGATTTGTTTTTGCGGATTGCACCGGAGCTGTTTCTAAAAAGACTGCTGGTGGGTGGGATGGAAAAGGTCTTTGAGATAAACCGCAATTTCCGCAACGAAGGCCTGAGCAGACAGCACAATCCGGAATTTACGATGCTGGAATTGTATCAGGCCTACGCTGATTACAATGTGATGCTGGAATTGACCGAGGAGATTATCTCTCTGTGTGTGGAAAAATACTGCCGCGGCAAGCAGGTCCGGTTTGGTGAGGAGAGAATCGATTATACTCGACCCTGGCGACGGGCGCGATATGCGGAGCTGTTAAAAGAATACAGCGGCTGCGATATTGAAGATATAGAAGCAGTGAGGATGAGAGCGGCCGGCCTTGGGTTGGATGAAGGTGATATGGACGATGTGGTGGTTACCAATGCGGTGTTCGAGGCCACCGTTGAGGACAATCTTGTGGCCCCGACGTTTGTGATTGATTATCCGGCGGCGTTGTGTCCGTTGACCAGGCGCAAAAAAGACGAGCCGAAATATGCCGAGCGTTTTGAATTGTATATCGGCAAAATGGAATTGGCTAATGCGTATACCGAGCTAAATGACCCGGCCGAGCAATACGAGAATTTTCTTGTTCAACTTCGGGGGCAGGAAGAGTCGATGGCAAGGATGGACGAAGATTTTATAACGGCGTTGAAGTACGGTATGCCGCCGGCAGGGGGTCTGGGTATTGGAATTGACAGGTTGGTAATGGTCTTGACCGGCGCTACAAGTATTCGCGACGTGGTGCTGTTTCCGCTGCTAAAACCTACCACAGGCTGAGTCGATTGGACTTGCGATGTTGAAATTATTTTTGTGGCTGCGATACCTGCGCAAGAGGAAAATTGTATTTTTGAGCGTTGCGGCAGTTGCCCTGTCTGTGGCGCTATTGATAGTCGTTGCCAGTCTGTTCACCGGTTTTATCAATGTGTTCGAGCAGAGCGCAGTTGAGATGGTAGGTGATGTTGTTCTTGCGCCGCCGATTAAATTTGGAAAATACCCATTGTTTATCGAACGTCTGGAGCAAACAAGCGCGGTGAAAGCGGCAACGGCGACGCTTTCGACTCAAGGCCTGTTATATCTGGGCAAAGGCAATGTGCGTATGGTGAGCGTTTGGGGTATCGAGCCGGGGCGACGAGCGAAAGTAACGGGTTTTAAGCGGTCTTTGCTTAAACAAAAGAAATCGCCCGGCGAACCGTCTTTCAAGGTCAGCGGTACTCCGGAAAGAATCGGAGGATTTGTGGGTGTTGGTGTGGTGGCGGCGCCCGACGAAAAGACAGATGAGTATGATTTCGACGCGGTTGAGAGGATGGTTGGCCAGCAGGTTGTCCTTACTACAGGGACGGTTATCGAGGATTCTAAGCAAGAGGAGACGGGAGGAGCAGGAGGCAGGTTTAAGAGGAGGGGCATAAAATTTACGATTGCAGATATTGTTTTTACGGGTGTTTATTACCTTGATAGGGAATTTGTGTATCTACCCATAGAAGAACTGCAAAAGACTTTATACCCGAATGAAGCCGGCCAGATTGCCGACCAGATTCAAATTAAACTAAGGCCTGGTATCCCTGCTGATGTTGCAATAGCACAAATTCGCGGCCTGTGGCAGGGATTTGTTGACGAGCGACTCAACGGAGACCCGTATCTTAAGAGATATACCGATATCAAGACGGCCAAACAGATGCAAAGCCAGTATGTGGCTGAACTGCGGAAGCAAATGGGAGTTCTGTTATTGATATTCGTGGTTGTCAGTGTCAGTGTGGTCGTTCTGATTTTCTGCATATTCTATATGATTGTGAGACTAAAGCAGCGGGATATTGCGATAATAAAGAGCTGCGGGACAGCGAGCAGCTCGGTGGCGTTGATTTTTGTCGGGTTCGGCGCCTGTGTTGGAATAATAGGCTCGGGCATTGGAGCTGCGCTGGGATATGTTATTACAAAAA
>JAUXAH010000078.1 GCA_030614945.1 Phycisphaerae bacterium | reverse complement strand
AGTAAAATGAAATTTAGAGTTATTTTGGAACCAAGTGAAGAAGGTGGATATACTGTGATTGTTCCTTCCCTTCCAGGTTGCGTGAGCGAGGGAAACACACGTGAAGAAGCTTTAAAAAATATTCGTGAAGCAATTGGACTTTACTTAGAACCCGTGGATGACGATCTCAGCTTTTCACCGGATTCTGAACAATTAGAGATAGCATTATGAGCAAGGTTCCGAGTTTGAGCTATCAGCAAGTCATCAAGGCTCTTAGGCGGGACGGCTGGATAGTAATTCGTCAGAAAGGCAGTCATATCAGATTACAAAAACGCCTTCCTAATGAGATGCTCAAAATTATTGTTCCAGCACACCGTCCAATCAAACGCTCTACGTTGTCACACATCTTAAAACAAGCCCGCCTATCAGTATCAGAGTTTAATGATTTGCTCTAAACAGCCCAAGAGATGATTATTATCGACGGTCATAATCTGCTGCATTCAATTCAAAAGACGAATGAGGACTCCGGGGCGGTTACTGCTGTCCGGTTGTGCCAGGTTGTAGGCAGGTACTTAAAGCTGATGGGAGAAAAGGGCGAGATTGTTTTCGATGGTACGGGGCCGCGGGACAAAAGCGGATTCGATAATATAAACAATCTGGAGGTATTTTTCGCAGGGTTGAGCAGCGATGCTGACACGGTAATCGAAGATAAAATAAAAGCAAATACTGCGCCGAGAAGATTGACCGTTGTCAGCAGTGACCGAAGATTGCGGGATGCAGCCCGGGTAAGAAAAGCGACATCGGTGAAGTCTGACGTTTTCTGGAATAACCTCCGCAGGCAGTTGAGCCAGAAAAAGACATTCAAAGAGCCGACAGCGAAACGCCGCGGACTAACTGAGAGCGAAACCAAACAATGGCTTGAGTTTTTTGGTCTTGAGCAGTAATATTATGCGTAAACGTGCTAAACAATATTCCGGTGGAAATATAAAGTCGGTAAGAGGGTTAGGGTAAAGTTATGTTCGATTCCGGAAAGACTAAAAAAACGCTCATCGAAGAGTTGCAGACGCTGCGGGAGGGTGAGAATAAGTATAGAACCCTTGTCGAGAATCTTCCTCAAAAGATATTCCTTAAAGACAGGAACTCAGTTTACGTGTCCTGCAATGACAATCTCGCCAGGGATTTTAAGATTAAATCCGAGGAAATTGCTGGAAAAACAGATTACGATTTTGTCCCTAAGGAACTGGCTGAAAAATACAGAGCAGACGATAAAAGAATTATCGAATCGGGGGAAACAGAAGCCATCGAGGAGAAATATATCCAGGAAGGCGAGGAAAGAATCATCCATACAGTCAAAACACCTGTCAAAGATGCACAAGGTAATGTCGTTGGAATATTGGGCATTTTCTGGGACATCACCGAGCACAAGAAGGCGGAGGAGGAACTTTTGTTTAAGAGTACTCTTTTGGAAGCACAGACTGAGACGTCAATTGATGGAATTTTGGTTGTGGATAGTGAAGGAAAATCCATTTCATTCAATAACAATTTTGGCCGGATGTGGAATATACCTCAGCAGATTTTAGATACAAGAGACGACGAAAAGATGCTTCAATACGTCTTAAGCCAGTTAAAACACCCTGAGCAGTTCCTTGAGAGAGTAAGATATCTTTATGCTCACAAAAATGAAAAGAGCAGAGACGAGATACAATTCACGGACGGCAGAGTTTTTGACAGGTATTCTTCTCCTTTGCTGGATTCGAATGACAAGTATTACGGTAGAGTTTGGTATTTCAGGGACGTCACCGAGCACAAGCGGGCGGAGGACGAGCTGCAGAAGGCTCGCGATGAGTTGGAAATTCGGGTTGAGCAGCGCACGGCAGACTTTGCAAGGGTCAACGAGGAGTTGCGGAATGAGATTACCGAACGCAAAAAGGCTGAGGAAAAACTTCTTATCTATCAAAAGCAACTGCGGTCTTTGGCTTCGGAACTGTCATTGGCTGAGGAACGCCTGAGGCGGCGAATAGCAACCAATGTGCACGACCATGTGGGTCAGAACCTGGCCATCTCCAAAATCAAAATAGAGTCGCTGCGGGAATCGGTGGCTTCGCCGGAGCTTGCCGAAGACCTGGACGAGATTCGCGATTTAATCTCCCAGACAATTGAGAGCACACGGTCATTGACGTTCGAGTTGAGCCCTCCGGTCCTATATGAGCTGGGTTTCGAAGCGGCTGTGGAATGGCTCGTTAGACAAACGAGACAGCAGCACGGACTTTCAACCGAGTTCAAAGGTGATGGGCAGACCAAACCGCTGGATAATAATGTTCGTATTCTTTTATTCCAGGCCGTGCGGGAGTTGCTGGTCAACGTTGCAAAGCACGCGCAGGCCCGCAACGTAACGGTTTCAACTCGAAGAGTGGGTAATGAGATACGAGTGAGCGTTGAGGACGACGGCGTTGGCTTTGACATATCCCAAACCGGTTCTTACGACTACAAAACAGGCGGGTTCGGCCTGTTTAGCATACGCGAACGATTGGGTCACATCGGTGGTCGTCTTGAGGTTAAATCCAAGCCGGGGCTTGGGACTCGGATTACTCTGACGGCGCCGATAGACCAGGAGGGCCAAAACAGCGGGAAGGAACGCAAATGAGCATAAGAATCTTATTGGCGGATGACCACAAGATTACCCGGCAGGGCCTGCGTTCGTTGCTTGACAAGCAGTCTGATATGGAAGTGGTGGCTGAGGCTGAAGAGGGGCGCACGGCGGTACGTCTGGTGCGGGAGCTGTTACCGGATGTAGTTATTATGGACGTTAGTATGCCGGACTTGAACGGCATGGAGGCAGCTCGCCAGATCACTCGTGAATTCGGCGATGTCAGGATAGTCGCTTTATCGATGCATTCCGACTCGCTGTTTGTGACCGAGATGCTAAAAAGTGGTGCCTCAGGCTATCTGCTGAAGGACTGCGCCTTTGAGGAATTGGCCCGGGCAATCCGCACTGTTGTCGTCGGCAAAACCTATCTGAGTCCTTCCGTATCCAGTGTTGTAGTTGATGACTACCTCCATCGCTTATCAAAAGCTGGTTTTTCGGGTTTGGATGTTCTGACGAACAGGGAACGGGAGGTACTCCAGCTTCTGGCGGAAGGAAAGTCAACAAAGCAAATCGCTTTGAAACTGCACATCAGTGCCAAGACCGTCGAGACGCATCGTCGGCAAATAATGAATAAGCTGAATATTCACACTGTAGCCGAGCTTACAAAATATGCTATCCGCAAAGGGCTCACATCCCTCGAAACATAGCCGTTAATTGACTGGTACTGCGTTTTTTAACAGTGGCGACAGTCATTGCTCTGCCAGCATCGTAATCAGGTATTTCCACCACCAAAATCAGGAATATCCTGATAGCAAGCCCGCTGTAACAGATGTACAATATATATATAAATGTCTAAGGCCCAAAAATTAGGTGTTTTAACTTTTGGATGATGATCTTCCTAAAAATTTTTAGTCTTTAAGAGGAGGGTGATCTTCAGAAAAGAGGAGTATCGGCTGGGCGCTGCTCTAAGGAGCTTTGGGTGTGGGCGTTCTTGGATAGCCCCAGTTTGATACTCCTTATTTTTATAATTTCACCTGCCTTTATGGATTAGTACCTCCCTTTATTTCATTGGATTCTCCACAGCGGGGGCTGGTATTTGCAGCTTTCAGGCAAACCTTATTCTCAATTCTGATAAAATTTACATTGCCTGATGCAGTAAAAAGTTGTATAAAAGCATTTCGTAATGCGCAAGACTTGCTGTGACGGTGCAGGCCTGTGTAGTTAAGTTGTTTATGGTTCTTGTTTTAGAAGGTGGAGAAGCTATGAATCGCAAAATGGTTACAATTGACGGTAATGCAGCGACGGCATACGTGGCACACGCTACGAACGAAGTGATTGCTATATATCCGATTACTCCGAGCTCAGCTATGGGAGAAATTGCCGATGCAAAGACAGCCAGGGGTGAACCCAATATCTGGGGGACGGTTCCTTCAGTTACGGAAATGCAGTCGGAAGGCGGGGCGTCCGGAGCTGTGCATGGTGCATTGGCGACGGGCGCTTTGACGACGACTTTTACGGCCTCACAGGGGCTTTTGCTGATGATTCCCAATATGTACAAAATTGCGGGCGAACTGCTGCCGACCGTCTTCCACGTCTCGGCGAGGTCACTGGCCTGTCAGGCACTTTCAATCTTCGGCGACCATTCGGACGTAATGGCTTGTCGCCAGACCGGTTTTGGTATGATTTGTTCGTGTAACATTCAGGAGGTTATGGATTTTGCGCTTATCGCTCAGGCAGCGAGCCTGGCCTCGCGCGTGCCCTTTATACATTTCTTTGATGGTTTCAGGTCCAGCCACGAGGTTCAAAAGGTTGAGCAGTTAACGTTCGATGATATGCGTGCGATGATTGATGAGACCAAAGTTGCTCAACATAAAGCCAGGGCGCTGTCACCGGACAGGCCTATGATTTCCGGCACGGCGCAGAATCCCGATGTTTACTTTCAAGGTAGAGAGACGGTGAATAAATACTACAGGGATGCGCCGCAGATTGTTCAGGAGACGATGGACAAATTCACGAAACTGGTTGGGCGAAGTTATCATTTGTTTGATTATGTCGGGCCGGCAGATGCGGAGAAGGTTATCGTTATTATGGGTACGGGGGCCGATACCGCCCACGAGACGGCTGAGTTCCTGGCATCTAAGGGCGAAAAGGTCGGCGTGGTGAAGGTGCGACTGTTCAGGCCGTTCAGCGGCAAGGACTTTGTCAATTGCTTACCAAAAAGCGTAAAGAAAATCGCGGTATTAGACAGAACAAAAGAACCCGGTTCGCTAGGCGAGCCATTGTACATGGATGTTCGCACTGCTATCGGCGAAGCGATGGCGGAAAAGCAAACACCTTTTGAAAAATATCCTGTAATTGTCGGTGGGCGGTATGGATTAGGCTCGAAGGAATTCACGCCGGCTATGGTAAAGGCCGTTTTTGATAATCTTGATGCCGCAAAGCCCAAAAATGGTTTTACGGTAGGCATAATAGACGATGTAACGAACACCAGCCTGGAGGTTGATGAATCTTTCGAGATTTCCAGCGAGGGGTTTTTCTCCGGAATGTTTTATGGTCTCGGAGCGGACGGAACGGTAGGTGCAAATAAAAACTCCATAAAAATTATCGGTGAGCTAACAGATAATTACGCGCAGGGCTACTTTGTTTATGATTCGAGAAAAGCCGGTGCTGTTACCACATCACATCTGCGATTTGGAGAACAGCTTATTCGAAGGCCTTACCTTGTGAATAGGGCTGCCTTTGTTGCGTGTCATAATCCGAGTTTCCTGGAAAAGTATGATATGCTCTCGGCGGCGCGTGAGGGCGCAACGTTTTTGTTGACCACCAGCCACAGCAAAGACGAGGTGTGGGACACTTTGCCGCAGGAGGTGCAGAAGCAGATAATCGAGAAGAAGCTGAAGTTCCACATCATCGATGCGATTGGGCTTGCTCAGGAAATCGGTCTGGGGCCAAGAATCAATGTAATTATGCAAACCGCTTTTTTCAAAATCAGCAACATCATTCCGCTCGATACGGCTGTCAACGCTATCAAAGATGCGGTCAGAAAAACTTACGGCAAAAAGGGTGAAAAGATTGTCGAGATGAACAATGCGGCTGTCGATGGCGCCCTTGAGAGAATTTATGAAGTTGAAGTTCCTGACAAGGTAACCAGTAAGATAAAGATGCGGCCGCCGGTCCCTGAAGACGCTCCGGATTTTGTCAAGGAAGTCACGGCGGAGCTTATAGCGCGGCGTGGCGATGAGCTTCCGGTAAGCAAGATGCCGGTCGATGGTAAGTTTCCGACCGGCACGACCCAATATGAAAAACGCAACATTGCCGTCGATATACCGGCGTGGGAGCCGAAGATTTGTATTCAGTGCGGCAGATGCTCTTTGCTTTGTCCCCACGCCGCTATAAGAATAAAGGCGTACGATGAAAAGTATCTCAAAGATGCTCCAGCGACATTCAAAAGCGCCGATGCAAAAGGCAAGGACTTTGCCGGTATGAAGTTCACGGTTCAGGTAGCTCCGGAAGATTGCACCGGCTGCGGAGCTTGTGTTATTAGTTGCCCGGCGGAGGAAAAGGATGAGAACAAAAAGCCGACAGGCCGAAAGGCAATCAATATGGTGCCGCAGGGGCCGATTCGCAAGCCCGAACGCGAGAACTATGAATACTTTTTGTCGATTCCAAATACAGCCCCCCAGCGATTCCGCGCCGATACTGTCAAGGGCAGTCAGTTAATTCAGCCTTTGTTTGAATATTCCGGTGCCTGTGCCGGCTGTGGGGAAACGCCTTATGTCAAGCTGCTGACGCAGCTGTTTGGGGACAGGGCTATGATTGGCAACGCAACGGGCTGCTCGTCGATTTACGGGGGCAATCTGCCGACGACACCCTACACAAAGAGGTCGGACGGCAGGGGGCCGACATGGAGTAATAGTCTGTTCGAGGACACCGCTGAGTTTGCGATGGGTATGCGGCTGACGGTTGATAAATTCAAAGAACGCGCGCTGACCCTGCTGGCTAAGGTGGCGGAAGCGGGCTGCGTTGATGCCAAACTGGCAGAGGAAATCCGAACGGCTACATTGGCCGACGAGCCGGCACAAGCTGCTATTGAACAGCAGCGGGGTCGGGTGGATAAACTCAAAGAGCAGTGCAGCAAAAGCGGCTGCGAAGATTGCAAACAGTTGTTGAGTGTTGCGGACTATCTTGTACGCAAATCAGTTTGGGGCCTTGGCGGTGACGGATGGGCTTACGATATTGGATACGGAGGCCTGGACCACGTCTTGGCAAGTGAAGTCGACATCAACCTGCTCGTTTTGGATACGGAGGTCTATTCAAACACCGGCGGGCAAATGTCGAAGTCTACGCCGAGGGCGGCAGTGGCCAAGTTTGCGGCAGGGGGAAAACCAACTCCTAAAAAAGACCTCGGACTTCTGGCGATGACTTATGGGAATATTTACGTTGCCAAGGTGGCTGTGGGTGCAAATGCCAATCAGACGGTAAAGGCATTTGTCGAGGCCGAGGCATATCCGGGGCCTTCCCTTATAATTGCTTATTCGCACTGTATCGCTCACGGCTACAACCTGGTCAACGGTTACGAGCATCAGAAACAGGCGGTCAACAGCGGCCATTGGCCTTTGTACAGATTTAATCCGCAACTTAAAGAAAAGGGCAAGAACCCGCTGCAGCTTGATTCGAAAGCTCCTACACTTGATTTCGAAGAATACGCTTACGGCGAAAATCGTTACCGCACGCTAAAGCAATCGAAGCCGGAGGTGGCGGCTGAATTGCTCAAACTTGCTAAGAGCGATGCGGTCCAAAGGTATGCTTTGATGGAGCAGCTTGCAAAATTGAAATGTGATTGAGTTTGGTGAGTGGTATTGAAAGAAAAATTCAAAAATCAAAGAGCAAAATGTAAAATTAAGGAAATCATTGCCGCAAAGCGGCAATTCCACAATTTTGATTTTTTTCCCAATATTACCAATAGAAGGATATGCAGGGGAATAAAATGACTAATCGATTCTCAAAAATAATTTGGCTGGTTCTTATAGCGGCTTTCGTTGTCGCAGGGTGTGAGCAGGGACAGAAGGAAGAGACGTCGGTTTACGAGGTGTTGCTCGACCCCAATTTTGTTATGCCTGAATATGCGTCTCGGGCGATTGAAGCGACCGGGGGACTCGACCAGCCCCTCCGAGGGGCGGGTCTCGAAGCCTGGATGGAAACGAAAAAGCTGGAGTTCGATTGCGTTGTTACTTTTTATAAGCCGGACGGCAGCTTTTACCTGACCGAGCAGCATCACGAGATTTATCCCGTCCAATCCGTCCAAGGGCCGGACTTGCAGCCGCCGGCGAATTCCATTCGGATTTCGGCCCTGGAGCCGCAAGGAAAGTTCGTCTGGCAACTGTCGGGAGAGATATTTACT
>JAUXAH010000695.1 GCA_030614945.1 Phycisphaerae bacterium | reverse complement strand
GCCTCGCCGTCCTCGCCTGGGAGCTCGCCCACGCGAAACGGGTTGCTCTCCCGAACGGGCTCTCTGCTTTGTGCTTTGCCCCCCCCCGCGCCCCGCACCCAGAACCCCGTCGCCAGGTAAACGAATGGAAAGATTTGCCCTGGGGCGCACAAACAGGAACAAGAATAGGAGGGTCGCTCATACCCTGTATTGCTGCGGGGTCCAGTGCTCTTGCTGCGGGTTATCAGAGGACTTCTAGGCCGGGCCGGTCACGAGATAGTTGCCCTGGATTCGCGGTAGTGGTGTACGGTTCATCGCGGTTTTTTGCGGTCTTCATGCCGCTACGAGACCGCGGCCAGCCCTCTTGCGAGGGCTACCTGTCTATTGCCGCCACTTCGACACGCAGGTTTCGCCCTGCCCCGGTCGTCCGATTGCCGCGCATCGAGGGATCGAGCCCCGGCTGTTCGGGCTGGGTGATCACTGCGGTCGGACTCGGTGGGGCTCCGGTGATACAAAGTCCGCGGCCCAGGGTGGCATTTGTTGAGCAGTGCCAGACTGCTGCAACGGTCTATATTGCCCCCCCGGTCTGGGCGTGCTCAGGGGGGCTTTGTTGGGAGAGGCTCGCGGTTGTGCCATCGCCAGAAGAGCCAGGCGCAGGTGGTCCAGGCCGTCAGAGCGAGCCAGGGTTCGAGTATGGAGGTGGTGGCCCAGAGCCAGGCGGCAGGTGTCATGGTTGAGCTCAGGTCCACTTGGTGGGGCGCAAAGGCAGAGCTCCCTGGAGGTACGCCTCTTGGCGTTCGCGGATGATCTCAGGGAGCAGGGGGGGGAACAGTTGTTCGGGTGTGGTGCCGAAGTACTTGAGCAGGCAGGGGTCGCAGATGCCCCTGGCGGGTCGGCCGGTGGGGGTGTCTGAGTGGCCCATTGACTTCCCGCACCAGGCGCAGATGAGGCTGGCTCGCATCGTGGTTCCTTTCGAGTGTGAAGGGCAGGCTCAACACGATGGCCAGGGGTCGCTCTTGGAGTGGCACTGAGAGGGAGTGCCCCTGGCCATGCGAGCCGCGAGAATTAATAACTCGTCAATGCGGGCTTGTCAAGT
>JAUXAH010000690.1 GCA_030614945.1 Phycisphaerae bacterium | reverse complement strand
AGCTTGCCACCGAGGGAGCGATCCAGCCTACTACAAAACCCCCCTGAGCACGCCCAGACCGGGGGGGCGATATAGACCGTTGAAGCAGTCTGGCACTGCTCAACAAATGCCACCCTGGGCCGCGGACTTTGTATCACCGGAGCCCCACCGAGTCCGACCGCAGTGATCACCTAGCCCGAACAGCCGGGGCTTGATCCCTCGATGCGCGGTAATCGGACGACAGGGGCAGGGCGAAACCTGCGTGTCGAAGTGGCGGCAATAGACAGGTAGCCCTCGCAAGAGGGCTGGCCGCGATCTCGTAGCGGCATGAAGACCGCAAAAAACGGCAATGTACCGTACATCACTCACAGATGATCCTGACTGGGCCCAGCGCGACAGTCCGGCCTCGAAGCCCTCTGATAACCCGCAGCAGGAGCACGGGACCCCGCAGCAATACAGGGTGTGAGCGACCCTCCTATTCTTGTCGCTGTTTGTGCGCCCCAGGGCAAATCTTTCCATTCGTTTACCTGGCGACGGGGTTCTGGGTGCGGGGCGGGCGGGCCGGAAAAGCACAAAGCAGAGAGCCCGTTCGCCAGGGCAACCCGGTCCGGTCCACGTGGCTCCCCCAGGGGCTGCAGGCGGCGTTTCCCCACCAGGATCGCGGCGGCTCCCAGGGGTTTCGCCCCTTCGGGCGGTCCAAAAGACGTCCACGAGCTCACAGCCAGACCCCGTGGCGCCGGGGAAACCCCTCCTGGTGCAGCCGGACCGCGCCAGGCATCCCTTCTTGCCAGGGAAGGGGTCGGGGGGGCGCAGCCCCCCGGTCGGCCACTTCGCCCTTCCCCTCCTTCGTCGGGGAAAGGGCGGTGGCCCGGCGGCCGAAAAAGCAACCTGCCGTCCCTTCGGGAACGGCGGCCGCCTTTTGTCCCCCCCTTCGGGGGGGCCGGGCGAAAGAGCTCGCCCGGTTGGGCCTTTGGCCCTGGCTCGGCCGTGGTGCTCCCCCGCGGACCCTTCCCCGGCCTCGCCAGTGCCTTAAGGCCCGCGCGCGCGAAAAACCTCGCTCTGGCCCGAAAATCCGGGCCAGCGCGCGCGCGATCTCGGCCCCCTTCGGGGG
>JAUXAH010000147.1 GCA_030614945.1 Phycisphaerae bacterium | reverse complement strand
TATAACCCGGCCAATCCGAGATGGCACAACAGGGACCGTTTTGTTCTTTCGGCGGGCCACGGCAGTATACTGCTATACTCGCTGCTGTATTTGACCGGTTATGATTTGAGTCTGGATGAATTGAAGAACTTTCGGCAGTGGGGCAGCAAGACGCCGGGACATCCGGAATACGACCCTCAGCGCGGGGTTGAAGTTACGACCGGGCCTTTAGGGCAGGGGATTTCCAATGCGGTTGGAATGGCAATAGCCGAGAAGTATCTGGCCGGCTATTTCAATCGAGATGGTTTTGGCATCATCGATTATAAAGTCTATGTCATTGCCAGCGATGGTGATTTAGAAGAAGGCGTTGCCTCGGAGGCCAGCTCCTTGGCGGGACATCTGGGCCTGGATAACCTTATTGTTGTTTATGATGACAATCATATTTCTATTGACGGTAACACTGACCTTGCATTTACGGAAGACAGGGCCAGGCGTTATGAAGCATACGGCTGGAACGTGCAGGAGGTTGGCGGTGACGGCAATGATATGGCTGCCTTCGAGAAGGCGCTGGCCAATGCCGAGCAAGAAAAGGAGCGGCCTTCGATTATAAAACTTCGCACGCATATCGCTTACGGCAGTCCGAACAAGCAGGATACGGCTGAAGCCCACGGCGCTGCTCTGGGTGATGATGAAATCAGGTTGATTAAGGAAAAATTCGGCTGGGACCCTGATAAAAGTTTCGTTGTGCCGGAGGAGGTATTGGCTCATATGCGAAAGGCCGTCGAGAAAGGCGAAGAGGCGGAGAAGGTGTGGAACAAGATGTTTGAGGATTATGCCAGGGCGCATCCGGAGCTTGGCCGGCAGTTCCGTGATGCAGCGGCGGGGAAGCCAGGTGTGAATCTCGATGATATTTTACCGAAGTTTGAGGTGGTGGGCAGCTCTGTTGCGACGCGCAAGGCCTCAGGGAAGGTGCTGGATGCGGTGATGCCGAAGCTGCCGCTGGTTCTGGGCGGCTCGGCGGATTTGACGCCTTCGAACAATACAAAGTTTGCCGGGGCAAAGGATTTCCAGAAAGATGCGCGGGACGGCAGGTATATACATTACGGGGTCAGGGAGCATGCGATGGGGGCGATAATGAACGGGATATCCGTAAGCGACCTGGTGCGGGCGTATGGCGGGACGTTTCTGGTTTTCTCCGATTATATGCGGGGAGCGGTTCGGGTGGCGGCCCTGTCGAAGTATCCGACCATATTTGTGTTCACTCATGACAGCGTAGGTATCGGCGAGGATGGGCCGACCCATCAGCCGGTAGAGCAGATTGCAGCTTTGCGGGCGATACCAAATCTGATGGTGTTCAGACCTGCCGATGCAAATGAGACGGCGCAGGCGTGGAAATTTGCATTAGAGCATCGGGACGGGCCGGTGGCTCTGCTTCTTACTCGCCAGGGACTTGCCGTTATCGACCAAAGTAAATATGGTTCTGCGACAAATTTAAGCCAGGGCGCTTATGTTCTTCTCGGCGTGGATAAGCCGGATGTGTTGCTTTTGGCGACCGGCTCGGAAGTTTCTATTGCGATGGACACCGCAGAGAAACTGGCGGCTGAAGGGATTAGTGCGCAGGTTGTTAGTATGCCCTGCTGGGAGCTGTTTGAAAAGCAGAGTAAAGAATACCGGGACTCGGTTCTTCCGCCCAATGTGAAAGCGAGAGTTGGAATCGAGGCCGGTGTCGAACTGGGCTGGAATAAGTGGCTGGGCGATGAAGGTATCTTTATCGGGATGTCATCATTTGGTGCATCTGCACCCGGCAAGGTTTGCTTCGAGAAGTTTGGGATTACAGTCGAGAAGACAATAGAAGCTGCGAAAAAAGCGATGAGTTGATAAGACTTTAAAGTGCCTAACAAAATCCTATATGTCACCTAAAATAATGAGATTCTTCGCTTCGCTCAGAATGACAATGGTACTAATCAAACGGTTTTGTTTGAGACTTTTAAGCGAAAAGGACGGGATATTATGAAAGCCAAGAGCATCAAATCCATAGCCGTGCTGACCGGCGGCGGAGATTGCCCCGGTCTTAACGCTGTTATCAGGGCCGTTACCAAAACCGCGATAAACAAATTCGGCCTCGAGGTCTGGGGAATTGAAGACGGCTTCCTGGGATTGATTGAAGACCGGATGCACGTGCTCAGCTACAACGAGGTGAGCAATATTTTGACGGTCGGCGGAACGATTCTGGGTTCGTGCAACGTGGCCAATCCGTTCAAGTATCTCTCAAACGTCGGCAAAACGACCCGGACGAGGGACGTTTCGGATAACTGCGTCAAGGTGCTCAAGGGCCACGGCATCGACGCACTTATTTGTATCGGCGGCGACGGTACGATGGCATCTGCTGCCGAATTCGCCAGGAAAGGCATCAGCGTTATGGGCGTGCCCAAGACAATTGACAATGACATTTACGGCACGGATGTTACCTTTGGCTTTAACACGGCTGTTACCACGGCCACGGAGGCGGTCGATAAAATCCACACGACAGCCAGCTCTCATCATCGGGTAATGATTATCGAGGTTATGGGCAGATACGCCGGCTGGATTGCCCTTCATTCAGGCGTTGCGAGCGGCTCGGATGTAATCCTTTTGCCGGAGATGCCGTATCGTCTCGATAAAATCTGCGATTTTGTGCTCGGCCGGTCGAAGCGGGGCAAGAGATTCAGCATCGTAGTGGCGGCTGAAGGGGCAAAGCAAAAAGGCGGCAAAATGGTTGTTGCCAAAAGGGTCGCCCGCAGTACCGACCCGATTCGGCTGGGAGGAATCGCAAATGTACTGGCGATGCAAATCAACGAGCAGACAGGGCTTGAGTGCCGGGCGGTTGTTCTCGGGCATGTGCAGCGGGGCGGAACACCCACGCCGTTTGACAGGCTTCTTGCAACGAGCTTTGGCCATACCGCTGTCGAGCTTTTAATGAAAGGCGTGAGGGGGCACCTGGTGGTGTGGAAAGATGGTAAACTGTCGAGCATTCCGCTTTCGCGGGTGGCCGGCAAGATAAAGACCGTGCCGAAGAACCATCACCTTATAAGAGCGGCGCTGGGAGTTGGAACGAGTTTCGGGGTCTGATTAGCCGCTGACGATTGACTACTTAATATTTACTATTGATTATTTTCGATTGAGGATTTTTGACCGGGTCTTGCTGGCGGTGGCTAACGGTTATTAAATAGTTGGTGAATCTTGGCAAAGATAAGACGGTTGCGGAGATAATCTCCCGGCTTAAGACGGCAAAACCCGAGGACGGGCCGGTAGAAGTCGAGGGGACGTGGGGGTCGTTTGCGCGCCTGCTGGGGGCTTACGTATCGGAGGAGCTCAGCCGGCCGATTTTGTATATCTGTCCGCATATTGACGATGCCGACAAGGCCAGCGATGATTTGCACACTTTTGGGGGCGAAAGGATTGAATCTTTGCCTGCCTGGGAGGGCGAGGAAGATTTGGCCGACGCCACTGATGAGATTCGCGCTGAAAGGTTGAAGCTCGTTGCTCGTGTCTCGTCGCTTGTCGCTCGTGAGCCAACGCACGGGGCACGATTTATTATCCCGGCACCTATACAGGCGCTTTGTCAGCCGATACCGAGACCGGAAGCTCTGGAGGAAAGCTGTCTTAAGCTGCAAATAAATAAGGTGGTGTCGCCGGAAGAGGTGGTTGGCTGGCTGGTAGATAATGGTTTTGAGCGTGTGGAAAGGGTTGATTTGCCGGGCCAGTTTGCGCGTCGGGGTGGGATTGTTGATATTTTTGCACCGCTGACACTCAAGACTCAAGACCCAAGACTCAAGACCCAAAACCAGACCTTTGACGACAGACGACGGACGATGGACGATGGACGATGGATGCAATCAAGCCCGTTATCGGCAGGAACTTCTAACGGGGCTGAGGCGGTCAGGGTTGAATTTTTCGGTGACACTGTAGAGAGTATCCGCGAAATCAATCTGGACACGCAGCGTTCGAGCCGGCAAATAGAGAGTATCAGGATAATTTCGGCGGTTTGCGGGACTGCGGCAGAGCAGAGGGAGCTTTTTGTAAATATCCTGCCGGAAGATACCATAATAATTCTTGAAGAGCCGGGTGACATTGAAGAAGTTGCAAACGTGTTTTTAGAGCGGGCTGAAGATGCGGGACGGCTATATAGCTGGCGGGATATTTATGCCGGCTTAGAAGGATTTACGCAGTTGAGAATCTACCGATTTGTCCCTTCGACCTCCGGTGATTTCCTTAAGGTCGATATAAAGAGTGTGCAGCGGTTCCAGCACAAGGCCGCTTCCCTGTGGGCGGGACATAAAGAGGCCCTGGAGGAATTAGTCCAGGAGGCAAAGCAGGGAAAGAAGATATTGCTTTACTGTGAGGCCTCGGCGGAAATCAAGCGGGTAAGTGAAATTATCAATGAGATTAACAAAAAAGTGCCGGCGAACTTCAAGCTGTTGCAGGGGTTTATTCATCAGGGCTTTGTTGTAAATTCGCTAAAACGAATAGTAATAAGTCATCACGAGCTGTTCGGGCAATATGCGCTCAGGAGAAGGCAGCGGCCGATGCGGGCGACGTCGCCGGTGGATACTCTCAGTGATTTGCAGGCGGGCGACTACGTTGTTCACGCCTCCTACGGCATCGGCAAGTTTTTAGGCGTGAAAACCATCAAGGAAAAAGGAGGTACATCAGAGTATTTGACTATTAAGTACGCCGACGGTGTAAAGATACAGGTTTCGGTCCGCAATATCGCACTGGTGCAAAAGTATATCGGGACAAGTCCGAAGCGGCCGAAGTTGAGCAAGGTTGGCTCGAAAAGATGGCAGAGACAGAAAGAAAAAGTTACGGCCTCCGTTCGGGACCTTGCCGCCGAATTGCTTGAGGTCCAGGCGAAGCGCCAAACAATAGGCGGTATTGCGTTTTCGGCCGATTCGAGCTGGCAGGTGGAATTTGAAGAGTCATTTGCATCTCAGGAGACGCCAGACCAGACGACCGCCGTAGAGCACATCAAGGCGGATATGCAGGAAGCCGTGGCGATGGATAGACTGCTCTGCGGTGACGTGGGCTACGGCAAGACCGAGCTTGCGATGCGTGCGGCGTTTAAGGTGGTCGAGAACGGTAAGCAGGTTGCTATCCTGGTGCCGACAACGGTGTTGTGTGTGCAGCACGGCAGGACTTTTACCGAGCGGTTTGCAGATTTTCCGGTTTGCATCGAGGTCCTTAATCGGTTCAAGACGCCGAAGCAGGCCAGGGACATAATCGCACGGACAAAGCAGGGCAGGGTTGACGTGCTGATAGGGACGCATCGGCTTCTGAGCGGCGACGTGGGATTCCGCGATTTGGGGCTGTTGATAATCGACGAGGAGCAGCGGTTCGGCGTTGAACATAAAGAGAAACTCAAGAAGCTGCGAGTTAATGTTGACGTTCTTACGATGACGGCCACGCCGA
>JAUXAH010000057.1 GCA_030614945.1 Phycisphaerae bacterium | reverse complement strand
TGAAGGAAATTTTCTAAACTGTTTGGAGGTTTTTTGTGGCTAAAGAGCTGACTCGTGAACTCATTAACGCAGGGGTCCATTTTGGACACAGTGTGAGCCGATGGAATCCCAAAATGGCCCCGTTTATTTTCGCAAAACGCGGTAATATTCATATTATTGACGTAAAAAAGACCTTAAAGGGGCTGCTGATAGCCAGAAAGCTTCTTGCCGAGGTGGTCTCCTCCGGCAAAGATGTCGTTTTTGTAGGCACGAAGCGTCAGGCCCAAAAAGCCGTCGAGGCTGTTGCGGAAAAGTGCGGGATGTATTATGTCTCCGAGCGGTGGCTCGGCGGAATGCTTACCAACTTTAGGACCATACGCTCTCGACTCCAAAGACTCGAGCAGCTGGAAGCCATGCAAGAAGATGGAACACTTGAGAGTGAGAGCAAGAAGCAGGCGTCGAGACTCAAACGCGAAATGCGAAAGATAAAGAGTAATCTGGATGGCATTCGCAAGATGTCTCGTCTGCCGGGTGCTGTTGTGGTGGTTGACGCCAGGAAGGAATATCTTGCCTTGCGTGAGGCCAGTAAGCTGGGAATTGCAACAGTGGGACTTCTCGATACGGATTCGGACCCTGATACGGTGGATGTGGCGATACCGGCCAATGATGATTCCATCAGAGCGATTGATTTGATACTCAACGAGCTGGCCGATGCGGTGGCGATTGGTAAAACGATGGTTTCAGCTCGGCCGGAACCGAAACAACGACCGAGGCGGGTCCGCTCAAGAAGGCCGACCCTCGCTCGTGCCGATGAAGCCGAACCTGAGACTGTTACCGCTGTCGAGCAGACCCCAGCAAAGACCGCAGAATCGCCTTCGCAACAAATCCAAACACCGCAGCAGGAACCAAATGCACAAAACGTGAAACCTGAAGCGTGAAACGAGATACGAAATAATAGGAGTTTTTAAGATGGTAGAAATTCCAGCTTCGATGGTGGTGAAACTGCGAAAGATGACCGGACAGGGAATGATGGACTGCAAAAAGGCACTACAGGAAGCGAACGGTGACATCGAGCAGGCTATGGCGATACTGAGAAAAAAAGGGCTTGCAACCTTAGTAAAACGCGCTGAGTGCGAAACTTCGGAGGGGATAATTGTCAGCAGGATAAGCGCCGACGACAAGACCGCTGCGATGGCAACGCTTTGCTGCGAGACCGATTTTGTAGCCAAGAGCGCTGATTTTGTGGCGGCGGCAGATGCGCTGGCCAACTCTGCATTGGCCTGCCCGGCGGATGAGGGCGCCGAGAACATTCTCGAAACGTCCGTTGACGGCACCAAATTCAATGACATTCTGACAGAAATAGTCAGCAAGACCGGCGAGAAAATACAGGTGGGTGACTTCGCAAAATATAAGCTCGACGGCCCCGGGCTTATAAGCGTATATATTCACTTCAATAAAAAAGTAGGTACAATGCTTCAGATTGAGACCAGCGATGAAACGACAGCGGCGGCAGATACGCTAAAGCAGACGGCGGCCGATATAGCAATGCACATTACAGCAACAAAGCCGCTGTCGCTGGATAAAGAGGGGATTAGTACTGAGACAATCGAGCAGGAGAAGGCCATTTTCGCCGAGCAGGTCAAGAACAAGCCCGCAAACATCATAGACAGGATTGTTCAAGGCAAGATAAAAAAGTTCTTTGTCGAAAATTGTCTCCTCGAGCAGCGATTTGTCAAGGACGACAGCAAATCGGTTGCCCAGGTCCTCGCCGAGGCCGCTAAACAAACCGGCGGCGAGGCAAAAATTAAAAGATTCGTCCGTTTCGAAGTCGGATAAGAAGCGTATCTCGTGAATCGTGCCTCGACCGAGAGATGAAGTACGAAATACGAGATACGAAGAAAATGGCAAAGAGCAAATATAATCGCGTGTTATTGAAACTTTCCGGGGAGAGTTTTTGCAAGCCCGGCGGATTCGGTATTGACGGCGCCGAGCTCAAATCAATCGCTGAAAGGATAACAGAAATCTGCAAGCTCGGCCCGCAGGTCGCCATCGTGGTTGGTGGAGGCAATTTCCTTAGAGGAGAGAATTTTTCGCAAATCTGCAAAATACCCAGAAACACGGCCGATTATATGGGGATGTTAGCCACCATTATCAACGCCTGTGCCCTGCAGGAGACGCTTGAGAAATTAGGTCAGCCAACGAGGGTCCTCAGCGCAATTGAGGCCGCGGCGATATGCGAGCCGTTTATTCGCAGAAGAGCCCTTCGCCACCTCGAACAGGCAAGGGTTGCGATATTGGCCGGCGGAACCGGAAATCCTTTCTTCACCACTGATACCTGTGCGGCGTTGCGGGCCTCGGAACTCGATGCAGACCTGCTCATAAAGGCAACGAAGGTCGAGGGTGTTTACAGCGACGACCCCGAAAAAAATCCGGATGCAAAGCTGTTCGAGAAATTATCTTACGATGATGTGTTAAAGAAAAACCTTAGAGTAATGGACCATTCGGCCATAAGTCTTTGCCGGGACAATAATATTCCTATCATTGTTTTGAATATTTTCAAAAAGGGAAACATAGCAAAGGCCCTTTGCGGCGAGCAGGTCGGCACCAAAATAGTGACGCGTCGTGCGTGATGCGTATCGCGTGAAGGAAAAGACCAAATACGATATACGCAATACGATATACTCAATACGAAATGAGGCTACAGATGCCCCCTAAGGAAATACTCTCCGAGAGCAAATCTAAAATGAAAAAGGCGCTCGAAGTCCTGCACGATGAGTTTAAAACCGTTCGGACCGGAAGAGCTGCTACGGGGCTGGTCGAGAACATAAAGGCCGATTATTACGGGACGCCTACGCCCTTGAAACAGATGGCGACCCTCGCAACGCCGCAGGTGGATACGATTGTGATTAAGCCGTTCGACCCCGCTTCGGTCAAAGAAATCGAAAAGGCAATCAAAAACAGCGACCTGAGCATTGCGCCGGTCGTGGACGGCAAACTAATCCGCCTCAACATTCCACCGCTCAGTGAGGAAAGAAGAAGGCAGCTCGTCGGCCAGGCCAAACAGATGGGCGAGCAGACGAAGGTTACTATTCGCAACATACGAAGAGAAGTAAATAAGCAGCTCGAAAAGGAGCAAAAAGACAAACTCATCACCGAAGATGACCTCCAGACCGGCAAAAAACAAATCGACGATGTTACCAGGCAATACTCCGACAAGATTGATTCCGTAATCAAAAGCAAATCCGACGAGATAATGCTCGATTGACCTTGATAAAAAGTCGATAACTTATAAGTTGCCTAAGCCGGCCCAGCTGTTTTGCTTGCCCCACTGCCTTTTGGCAGGCAAGACGTGGGGCTTCGCAAAATCGAAGCAGCGGGGCTTGTGCTCTTTAGAATGCTGTTTTGATTCGGAACTTTAACTTTCTTTCGGGGGACAAGTAATGCAAGCCGAAAAAAAACCTAAAGCTGGGCCCCAAAGAAAAACCAGAACAAGAATACTCAAGCCGGTATTAGCACTTGCAGTCGTTTTGATTGTGTTAGCGTTTTTCCTTGTCCCTGCGTTTGTATCATCCGAAAAAGGCCGGAAAATAATATTGGCCAGAATCAATAATTCCATCGAAGGCCGGATAAATTTCGCCGGTCTTTCAATGAGCTGGTGGAAAGGCATCAGGGTTACAGACTTTAGTTTTAACGACAGTGCCGGCCTTACCTTTGTTGAGATAAAACAAATCACTACAAAACCCCACTACGGTTCCATCTTGTTAGGTAGTTTGTCGTTTGGAAAAACAATAATTGATGAGCCGAAAGTCCGGATAAATCTTAAGGACCAACCTGCGGTGGGGGATGGGCGTGTTGGGAAACCGGAGCCGGTTCCCGTAAAAGCCAAGCATATCGGTCTTGTTATGGATGTTGTAATTAACAACGGCAGTTTGAAGGTGACAGATTCAAAAGCCAAAACCGTTGAGCTTTCGCAGATAAACTCGAAGGTAAATTTATTGCCGCCGCCCCGGCAAACAAATTTCAACATAGATGTGGCCGTCGTTGACAAAGGCAAAGAGTCGAAGATTCACGCAGACGGACGGATTAGTCCCGGTAAGGCAAAAACCGGCTGGACCCTCAAAGGTACCAGTGGCAATTTCTCTGTTCAGGTCACCGACCTAAACCTCCCATCTTTAGCTCCCTTCTTCGCATTGGCCGGTGTTGACATCAAGGCCGAAGGACTGCTCTCCGCCAGTGTAACCGGCGAAATCAAAGATGGCCAAATTGATAACCTGAGCGCAAACCTGAAAGGCAGGGATTTGGACGTAACCGGTTCCGAACTAAAAGGTGACAGATTCAAAACCGGCACTTTAGACGTTGACGTAACACTTAAAAAATCGAAGAAACTGATAAATATCCGGAAGCTGCAAATTCAAACCGACTGGCTGACAGCGCGGGCAAGCGGCGATGTCCCGACCACGTTTGGGTCCCTGGCCGACTTCGTAAAAGCCGACTCAATTTACAACTTAAACGGCAGCTTCGATTGCGACCTCGCCGCCGCAAGCTCTTTAATGCCGCACACATTCAGATTGAAAGAGGGAACGAAAATAACTTCGGGGCAATTGAACGGCAGCATCGAGGCACTGACCAAAGCCGGCAAAAGAAAAATTTACGGCCACGGAAATCTCGTCGGATTAACAGGTACAGTTGAGGGAAAAACGATTGCCCTGTCGGAGCCGCTAAGCGCGACCGCCGAAATAACTTCAGATAAAACCGGAATAAACTTTGACAAATTAGATGTGTCGGCGGCATTTTGCCAGGTCAATTGCACGGGCACCACTGAGCTGCTCAAATACACTGCCGACGTAAATTTGGCAGGGCTTCAAGCTGAGTTAGGCCGGTTCATTGATATAGGCCCATACAAAATAGCTGGTGAGCTTTTCAGCAAAGGTGAAGTATGCGGCAGCAAAGATAAAATTAGTGTTGCCGGCTCATCAGCGGTTAAAAATCTTCGGTTGACTTCAGCGGAAGGTGTCAGTGCGTTCGAGCCGAAAGCCGATATAGATTTTTCAGTTATCGCTGATACGGTCAAACGCATTGTTGACGTTAATTTTATAAACGCCGAGGCAAGTCTTGGCGAGGTCGGTATAAAAGATTCGGTTCTGCCGTTGGGCAAAAAGGCCCGGAAACCTATGGACCTCGTTGTCTCCGCGAATGATGTCGACCTGGAGAAGCTTCAGCCCTTTGCGGTCTTATTCGCATCTTTTCCGAAGGAAATGCAGCTGGCCGGCACCGCTCAATCGGACATCTCCATTAGTGCCGAAAACCAGCACTACCGCATCATAACCGACTCGACACATATTAAAAATCTAAAGCTCAGCTACCCGGAGCAGAAGCCTTTTGAGTCAAACGAGGTCTCGCTCGTCTTTGACGCTGAAGTTAACCCCAAAGAAAAGGCCGTCAATGTCAAAAAATTGCAGTTGACAAGTCCGCAAATAAAGATTCACAAGGGCGAATTCAGCCACGTCAGTAAAGCCGGCAAAACCAGATTAGAGGGACAGGTTGACTGCGAATATGACTGGTCGGCTGTCAGCACTATTGCCGGGCCGTTCTTGCCCGAGGGTCTGAAACTGCAGGGCAAAAGAAGAGACGCTATCAATTTCACCAGCGAATACCCGACCGGACGGACAGACAAACTCTTGGCCAATCTTAACACAAAGGCCAAATTGGGCTTCGAAAAGGCCCAGTATATGGGCCTCAATTTCGGCCCGACCGACGTGGACATTCAAATCCAGAATGGCTTATTAAAGATTGCTCCGTTCTCGACGACGGTCAATAACGGCCAATTTAACTTTGCCGCCGAAGCCGATTTCAAGCAGAAGCCGACACTTTTGAAAACACCGGGGCCAATTGAAATAGCGAAGGATATTCAAATTAACGATGAGACAACCAGAAGGCTTTTGATGTATCTGAACCCCATCTTTGCGAACACCGTCAACGTTAGCGGCGTGGCAAATTTTAGCTGCGAGCGGCTTGCCATACCGCTGGCGGGTGCTGCCAAAAATGACCTCGAAGTGGTCGGCACGATTTCGGTAAACCACCTGCGCCTGCAGCCCTCGGATTTGCTCGGCACAATTCTTTCATTAGTCGGAACAGGCCTTCGGGAACAAGAAATTACCATCCGTCCGACAAAATTCGTTTTGCAGAACGGTTTTCTGAAATATGACGATATGCAAATGGATATTGGTGACAATCCGCTCAACTTCACAGGCGTTATCGGCCTGGATAAGAGTTTGAATATGACGGCAACTTTGCCTTATACTCTAAAGGGCAGAACGGTAAGGGTCGATAAAGAAACTGTAGGCCAAAGAATATCGCTGCCGCTTAGAGGCACCATCGACAAGCCTGTACTTGACCTCGGCAAGCTGCTCGAAGAGCAATTGAGAAGGCAATTAGAGCAGGAGTTGCTAAAGGGCCTTGAGGGATTGTTTAAGTAAACAAGGTGAGGCGTAATTCAAAGTTGAAAGGGCACAGAGATGTTGAAGAAGCTTTTGTCCACACCTACCACACAGCTCGGCAAGGCCGGCCGATTTGCAGTCTTTCAAATTAAACTCTGGTCGCACTGTGCGAGACTGCTGAGGAAGAACCGCGCAGGCCAGCAGGCCGCCGCCCTGTCATATCATACAATCTTCGGAATTGTCCCGCTGACCATCTTATTACTTTTAATATTTCGATTATTCCCCGCTTATAGTAACGTAGGCGAGGAAGTAAAAAATGTAGTTTATGCGCAGCTTCATCTCTCAACTATTGAATACACCCCGGACCCCGAAAAACCGGATGAAAAAATAATGCTCACAGAATATCTCGACAATATAGCCGGAAGTTTCTTCACAAGATTAGATGAAGGTTCCATCGCTCTCTTTAGTGCCGCAATTGTTATCTGGGCCGCGCTGGCTTTGCTATTGACCATAGAGAGGGCGTTTAACTATATCTGGCACGTTGCTCGCAGCAGGAATTTTCTGCACCGAATAATCAATTACTGGGCGCTCCTGACGCTTGGGCCGTTGCTTTTTGGTCTGGGAGTGTACGCCAGCACAAAATATGCTGCTCTGGCACAGATACAAGAAACCGTCCTGTCAAATATCGCCCCAGCTCTTCTGTCTTATATCGTCGCGACTGTCGCCTTTTTCCTGCTTTACTTTGTCTTGCCAAACACAAAGGTCCAGGCAAAAGCCGCTATCGGGGGAGCGGCAGTGGCTGCGTTGGTCTGGAGTTTTGCCAAGTGGGGCTTTGGGCAATACGTTACGGAATTTATCCCTTACAGTAAGGTTTACGGGGTTATGGGGCTTATACCACTGAGCGTCTTCTGGATTTTTATCACGTGGCTTATCGTGCTGTTCGGCCTGCAGTTGACATTTACCACTCAGCACTTAAAGACGCTTGACGCCGCCGAGATTGCCGCTGCCAAAGAGACAGAGGGATATTTCATAGCTAACGACCTTACCGCCATCAATATCGTACGCGAGATTGCCGCCGCTTTTGAGGCAAACAACGCTCCGGTCTCGCCTGAGGTTATATGCAGCAAATTGGATATACCCGCTGAATTCAGCGAAAAGATACTTGACCATCTCGTTGCCGGCGGGATTATAATCAAGACCTCTGAACCAAAGCTTGGTTTTGTTCCGGCAAAAGAACCGGCCAATATCAGATTGTCCGATATTGGCGCAGCCGTAGCTGAAGTGAGCTTTGCACAGTCAACAACCGGCCTGCCGGACGGTCTCGCACAAATAACTCAATCCCAGCGAAACGCCCTGGCCCAGTATACCTTAAAACAAATCCTCGGAGACACCAGAACACAATAAAGCAGGGAAGTAACCGAGCTTTTCTTGCCGCCGAGTTCGCCCACGCCCCTGCGGCAGGGGCGGGGTTCGCAGAGGCCGCTGAGTTTTTTGATTTTAATTTTTTCTCTGTGCTCTCAGCGTTCTCTGCGGTGGCTCCTGTCTGCCTTCTTTATCACTTTCGCTTCAACTCCTGATAGCGCCGAATCTCCTCCATCGGCACTGCCGTCCGCAGATACTGTTTATTTAACCGGCCATCGGTTTTAGTTATTTCAAGATGGTCGATTATCTTGCCGTCGATATCGATGGTATCCATAGTGAGTTTATTGCCTTTGATGTGAAACAAACAGAAGTGATGTATCTTCTTTGCGCTGGCGTGGTAGAGACACGGCTTGACGTCATACAGTCCCGCACCGCCGCCGCCGGAGGTGACATAAGTTACAAAACTGCCGTCGGTTCCGGGTGCCGGGGCGATGGGGCGAAATCGCTCGTACTGATGCGAATGGCCCGTCAGGACAAAATCGACGCCGGCTTCGGACAAAGTCCGCAGCGCATCCGGATACCCCCACTTCGACCAATGCCCACCGAAATTAACGCTTGGTATATGATAGCTCACGAATTTCCATCGGGCCTTGCTGCTTTGCGCATCGGCCCAAATCAGCTTCAACAGTTCTTCGCTTTTTAGGTCACCGGATACGTTGTCAACACAGAAATAGTGCACCGGCCCATAGTCGAAACCATAGTTGTTTTTCTCTCCTTCTAAAATCAGCAGTTTTTCGAAATAGCCATCGCCGCGGTCGTGATTGCCCTTGGCAATATAGACCGGAACCGTTTCGGCCAGACCCTTTAATGGCTCAAAAAATTGCGGGCCCCATTGCTCGTAACGCCTGCCGCGCGACACCAGGTCCCCAACGTTGACCACGAAATCAACCTTCTTATTCATCATCAACTCTACCAATTTCCGGTGAGTGCCGGGGTTGGTGCGACTGTCACCATAGACGATAAACCTCACCTCATCACTATCAGCCGTCGGTGTACGAAAGCGGTACGTTTCACTTTGAACGCCCGGGACGCTGACCCGGTAGTTGTAAACCTGACCGCGTTCCAGACCCTCCAGCCGGGTCTTATAGATAAAAACAGCTTCTTTGACCGCAGGCCCTTGGCCTTTTTGGATTTCACAGTCTATCCGCTCCGGACGTACCAGATATGAAATACGCACTTTGCTCCCCTGTTCCTTGTGGTACGTGACTATTCCCAATCCATCCTTGTCGCTTTCCCACATCAAAGCGGCTCCATCTCCAGATATGCCAAGCAGAAAAGGCCCTTTTGTTATCGCACCCAAAGCACCGCCCGCCGCAGCGACAACAACCAAAACCGCAGTAAACCAAAAAACTGCCGGAGTTGATACGCCCCCGCGCACCTGTGAGCCTCTACCAGACTTGTTCGTGTGCATCATTGCATCCTCCTGCCTTTAAGTTGACTAATAATTTCTTTTGTTCACATTAACTCTATCAGGGTGTCGCCGGCATTGTAAATAAAAACTACCCCGAAGACAAGCAGAAACACCGAGCAAATCAGCAGAACAATTCGCTGGCT
>JAUXAH010000161.1 GCA_030614945.1 Phycisphaerae bacterium | reverse complement strand
TGCGGCGAAGTGCAGACTAATGAGCAAATGACAATACCAGGAACGCATTTCTACAAAACAGTTTCGTCTATGGGTGGCTTAAAGCAGCTTTACACACGGCAAGAAAATGGCCATTTTGACTTGTACAACCAAGCCCAGAAGCTGGGTTTGGCCTTGATAAAACGTCTGCGACGGCTCCATTCCGGGATTCTGCCGACCTATTTGACCTGGGTAATTTTGGGATTATTAGTGATTCTACTTATAGTCTGCGGGATTCAGATTTGGTGGGGGAGCCTGATAGCTACGGCACTGTTTTTGGTCATCCCTTTGCTTTCGATACTTAAAAAAGAGGAAAAAATGAAGAAGTTAAAAGTGACATTTGAAATTGAGGGCACACATCTGGCAGATATGTTCTACCTCAACGAAGAGAATTTAGAGAAAAGCATATTGCTGGCTTTTGATGAAAAAAATCCCTCACCTTTATTCGATGACAACCTCAATACAAAGGTGAGAAATCTTGAGATTCAAGACATTGAGTAGAATAGCAGCCCCGGCGGAGAATAACGTCATCAAGGACAACCGCCACATCGGCACCGGCGGAAAGATTGATAACCAGGCCAACGCCATTTGCGAGAACAACACCGGCTACTAAAACCGTGGTTAGTGGCTCGGTTCACGATTCACGGGCCACGATTTTCGTTCTGCATTTGGGTATCGCCGCCAGAAATTTCGCGCCGTAGGATTTATTGACCACGCGGCAGTCCAGGATAACGACGATACCGGTATCGGTCTTGCTGCGGATTAGTCGGCCGAAACCCTGCTTGAACTTGATAATCGCCGACGGTAACTGATAGTCAAAAAAAGGATTGCCGCCCTGCTGTTTTATCTGCTCTAATCTACCGGCAAGCAACGGCTTATCAGGGACAGCAAACGGCAGACGAACAATAATAACATTGCTAAGCGCTGCGCCGGGCACATCGACCCCCTGCCAGAAACTGTCCGTCCCGAACAAAACACTATTGCCCCCGGCCTTAAAGTGCTTCAAAAGCACAGTCCTGTCGAGACCTGCCCCTTGCTGCAGCAGCTCAATATCATTTTCCGCCACCCAGTCCGAAAGGTTTTGAGCAATTTCATCGAGCATCGCGTAGCTGGTAAAAAGCACAAACGCCTTGCCTCCGGTCTTGAGTATGTATTTTTTCACCTTCTCGGCAGCAGCTTCGATAAAAGCCGGTTCGTTCGGGTTCGGCAGGTCCTTTTCGATATAAATCGTAACCTGTTTCTCATAATCGAACGGCGAGCCGAGGCGGAGAGCGCCAAAATCATCCAGACCGATTCGCCCGGCAAAGAAATTAAAGCCGCTCCTCTCTGCCCCCGCGCCGCTGCTCAAAGTTGCGCTTGTCAGTATCACCGATTCATATTTATCGAACAAACACCTTTTCACATCCGGCCCGACATTCACCGCCGCACTTCTCAGGCGAACGGTTGCCCTTCTGCCCCCGTCAACCTCTACCCAGTAAACATAATCGGCCTGCTTCTGTGTCAAAAACCAATCCAAATCCTGCGCCAGCGCCGCACAGCGGTCGACGAACCGCATAATCTCAAACGTTTCATCAACGTCTTTTGTCTGCTTTGCCAGCTTAGCCAGTTCCAATCGCAAACTTTTTAGATGACCTCCGATTCTGTCGTCAACAAAATTCATATAACATCTGCCGTTGGTCTCGTCCCTCGTTCTTTCATACCAGTTGCGAATCTGCTTAAAGAAGACCCTCGCCTCCCTGGTTATTCGGCCGACCATATCAATAGCTTTATCTGCCTTCGCGGCCGACCCCATATAAACCAGAAGTCCTTTATGCGTCCTCGGATTGTAAAGGCCGTCAAGCAGGAATTTGACTCTATGATTGCTGATATTTATTCCGAAATGGTCCTCAGCCACGTGCTCGATATTCTGTGCCTCATCAATTATCACATAGCGATAATCCGGCAGTACCGACGCTCCCTGTTCTTTCAGAGCAAGGTCGCTGAACATCAGTGCGTGATTGGCTACAATAATATCGGCGCTCTCCAGGCGCCGTCTGGCCCGCTGGTAGAAGCAGCCGCGAAAATGCGGACACTTCCTGCTACGACAGTTGCCATGCTCGCTCTTGACCGCGTCCCAGACATTACTCTTTGGCACAAATGGAATATCACTCAGCGAGCCGTCTTTGGTTTGATTGGCCCAGTTACTTATCACCGCAAGCTGCGAGCCCGACTCATCGAACAGTAATCTTTGCCTGCGCAGCGCGAATTCAAGCCGGCGTTTGCACAGGTAATTACCTCTGCCCTTTGCCAGAACCCAATCAATTGATAATTGATTATTGATTATTGATTTCTCTGCGCTCTCGGCGGTTAATCGTTTAACCAGAAACGGAATGTCCTTGCTGGTTAGCTGCTCCTGCAGCGTGATGGTAAAAGTGCTGATTAAGACCTTGCCTGCCCCGTTAGAATTCTTCGCTTTTTGTCTCCTGTTGCCCTTTGTAGAATCTGGGTTCCCGCAAAGCCCCACGGTTTGCTTCGCAAGAAGCAGGGGGGCAAGCGGGGTCCCTCTAACGGGGCCTGCCTTTCGATAGACCAAATCTATCGCCGGGACAAGGTATGCAAAGCTCTTGCCGACACCGGTGCCGGCCTCGACGACCAGATGCCGGCCGTCCGCGAATGCCTTTTGAATCGCACCGGCCATTTGCACCTGTTCGGGCCTTTCCTCAAAGCCCGCAAACGATTGTGAAATAAGCCCGCCCGGAGCAAAAACCTCTTTTATCTCTAAACCTGTATTTTGCTTTATCATTACAAAAACATTATCCATTATTCATCACTTATAGCAAGCACCGAATATCAAGAATCAAGTATCGAGCATCGAGACTGTAGGGTGGGCTTTAGCCCACCGTTGCTACCAATCACTTGAATCGCCCCCTGTCATTCTGAGCGCAGCGAAGAATCTCAATCCTCAATCTCGAGTATCCGGCGCCCGTTGTGCTGAAAGTCCGGCCTTTGGACGGAACGGATTTAACCAATCAACTATCGTAGATCCGGCCCCCGTTGTGCTGAAAGTCCGGCCTTTGGACGGAACGGAATCACCACTCACGAGCATCGCCTGTCCGCCGTAGCTTCAGCGAAGGCGGAAGCATCGAGCATCGAGTATCGAGTATCGAGCATCAAGCATCAAGAATCGAGCTTCACAGCGCTGTCAATGGCTCTCTTAAGTGCGATTACAGCCGGCGAGTCCGGCATCTTTTCGTAAGCGGCGTCGATAGCTTGTTTAGCTCGTTGGAGCCGGCCCATCTGGTAATAAACATAACCTAACAGAAACTGTAGCTCGGGCGCATCGCTCCTTTCCAGCCACTCTTCAACATCGGCTATCCTGCTTTCGAGCTTGTCCCTGTCGCCCACCATAGCCACAAGGTCTATCTTAAACAGTGCATATTCAGGGAAAATCTCGAGCGCTCTGGAAAGGAACAGTGCGCTGCTCAGATATTCGCCGGCGGCAAATAACGCATGGCTCCTGCCGGCATAGCAGAGCGGGTCGTCCGGCTTGTAAATCGACGCCAGAGTGTAAGAGTCCGCAGCCCGATAGTACCTGCCCTGTTTTAGATACATCTCGCCGGCCCTGAGGTGTTGATTGAACTTATCGTTCGAGAAAGAGGCAAAAGTCTCGTGTGGACCCAGAATCGCTTTAGCTCTGGCAGATACATCAACGTCAGTTCCCAAAATATTTCGTATTTCGTCGTCCGTCGTCCATCGTCTATCGTCCGTCGTCTGTCTTCTGTCTTCTGTCGTCTGTCTTCTGTCTTCTGTCGTCTGTCTTCTGTCTTCTGTCCTCCGTCTCTGCGCAGCTTCTTCGGCCTGTTTCACAGCACGTCTGTCACGGGCGGATTCGAGAGTTTTCTGAAAGTTATCAATCTGCTGCTTCATCTGCTCATAAACATCAGGCTGTTTATCCGGGGTCCCAAACGCCCTTTTCTGCATCGGGAAATCCTCTTCGCCGGCCTGCTCCTTCGGCTTCTGTAGTTTAAGCGGCTGCAATACATCTACGCTGCGCTCAAGCTTAGTAAACGGCCGCAAAGACTCATCCCGCATAATCAGGCTCTGCTTCAATTGTGGCGCCCTGTATTTTAGCTGCTTCATGTCCTGCCGCAATCGTTCCATCTGCGCCAGGTTTTGCTCATCCGCTATCCTTTTGGCTTGTGCGTATGTGGCGACTCCGTCTAAAATCAGTTGCTCCAGCTGCTGTGGACTAAACCGCATCGGCCGGTATTTGATACCCGATACCGCAGTGTCCCGGCCGGACAATGCCTGCTGCCTCCCCGATTTAATCGCGGACCTAACTCCCGGAGCAAATCGGTCCGCAGCACGCCCTCCAATCCTTGTAGTTGCCGGCCTGAAGACACCGGGGCGGCCGGGCCTTGTAGTGGTTACTGTCGCTGATGGTGAATAATATGGTGTGTATCTGCCGGAAAACGTGCCGAAATCTCCCGAACTCGCTGAACGCCTCAAAAAAGAATCAAGCGCAGACGAACCAACCCCCGCTCCGAAACTCGAAGTCGCCCGATATGGCACAACACCGCGAAAGTGCCTGCCGCCGGCAACATTGCCGGTAATTATGAGGTTACCGCTTCTATCAATCGGGTTAGGACTGCGAACCAGGCCGCTGCCGACACTGCTCGGCGGAACCCGCCCTGAACCAACGGGACTACCAATCACAGGATTCTCAACCCCTGATTTAGTCAGGGGCCAGCCGGTCCCCGAAAAGAAGGTAAAAAATACCACTGCCACGATTGCCGGCCGAAGGCCGGAATTTCGAATTTCGAATTTCGAATCTCGAATTTTGGCAGCTGAAAGCTGCTCGACAAGGGCCTTCATAATATTAAACACTTCATATTCCCACGGGTATGTTCATAACTAAACATATTCTTAGACAGTCTTATATTTCGGCTTTTCAGCCCAATTCAGTTTAGTGGCCAAAGTATCCCATCGAGTTCGAAGCGGATTATTCACAATCAGAAAATCGCTGTTTTCCCTCTCGACTCTTACGACATCATCAATCGACAAGCTGCACGAAACCTGACCGTCGATCGAAACGGTCGTGCCTTTATTGACGCGTACGCCAACGAC
>JAUXAH010000728.1 GCA_030614945.1 Phycisphaerae bacterium | reverse complement strand
TAACGCGATGTACAGGTTTTTAGATAATCAGTGAAACAAAAAATGCCCTCCGGCCGATGGAAATTAAGAGAAACATTAATATTCCTTTGGCCATGGAGGGCAAAAAAATGAACCTTAATGATTTTATCGTAAATATCTTCTGTGAAACTGATAATTTTATGAAAAAATTCTTTCCACCAAGAACCTTCAGAAAACGCGGACCGCTGCCGCAACTGGCTGACAGCGAAGTACTTACGATGGAAATCGTAGGTGAATGCCTTGGTCTGGAAACCGAAAAGGCTATCTTCGAGTTCTTCAAAAGATTCTATAGTCATTACTTTCCGAGGCTCACTTGTCGCGTCAGCTTCGTCCGCCACGCTGCGAACTTGTGGGCGGTCAAGCAACGACTGTTCCAATACATAACCAAACGATTCGCCGACACAATTGTGGTTCTCGACAGCTTTCCAATGCCTGTATGCAGATTCGCCAGAGCACGAGATTGCAAGCTTTTTAAGGGCCAAGCCAGCTATGGCAAAGAGCTTGGCAGGCAGACTTTTTATGGTTTTAGGCTTCATGTAAAAATCAACTCTATCGGTATGATTCAGGCTTTCGATCTTGCCGCAGCTAATGTTCATGACATTCGTATGGTTCGAGAACTGACCAGCGGCGACAGCGGCATGCTTTTGGCCGACAGAGCTTACCTTTCCCAGCCACTTAAGCAGGAACTTCTTGAGTCTCAAGGACTTATGCTTTCTGTTCCTACCAAGTACGGCCAGCCCACGGAGCTTGATATTGACCAGTTGCGGTTTCGAAAGCGGATTCGTCGATTGATAGAGACAGTTGGTAGCCAACTTTGCCATTACTTCTGTATCAAGCGGGTTTGGGCTCGTGATATTTGGCATTTGACTAATCGGATATGTCGTAAGATTTTGGCTCATACGTTTTCAGTTATGTTTTGTTTACGAGAGGGCTTGAGCCCCTTAAGTTTTTCAAAACTCGTTACGTGTTAAAACTTGTACATGGCGTTAGT
>JAUXAH010000403.1 GCA_030614945.1 Phycisphaerae bacterium | reverse complement strand
CATTGAGCAGGCGTTTGAAAAAAGACAAAAAGCCTTTCCGCCTCTGTATGGCCGAATATTAAAAGCCGGGGTCGAAACCGGAAGATTGAGCGAGATGCTCACAAGTCTGAACAGACACCTTGAGATGGCCAATCAAACCAGAAGGATAATTTTTGAGGCGATGAGTTATCCTGCGGTCATCCTGACCCTAAGTGCGGTTGTTTTAACAGGTGTATTCTTGATGATAATCCCGCAGTTCGAGACGGTACTTACAGAGATGGTGGAGGGTGCACGTTTGCCGGCTCTAACCACATTATTTTTTAGTATAGCGAAAAACGTGGTGCCTTTCTGGATAGTGGTGGGCGCTCTTGTTGCAGTGATACTTTTAATACTTGCGATGCTTTCGCCCTTACCGGCAGGACGCAGGTTCAAAGAATCGCTGTTCTTGAAATTGCCGGTTATGGGCAGACTTTACCACAGCAGCGTGCTCAGCAAAATGGCCGAAGCTATGGCAATGATGGTTGCGGCCGGCTGCGATATGCCCGCGTGTCTCAGATTAAGTTCAGGCGCAGCGGGAAGTGAAAAGCTGCTCCGCGAAAGCGATAACCTTGCCCGCCACGTCGAGCAGGGAGCGAATATTTTAGAAGCGGGGCAGTTTTGCACCTTTCTACCGCACCTGTTCTTGTATTCGATTCAGCTTGGCACGCAGCGCAACGAGCTGCAGGACAATCTTTACATGCTCGGTCAGATGTACGCTGAGCAGGCACGATGTGGCCAGGCAAGATTACAGGCGATTTTATTGCCGGTTATGCTGATTATGGTGGGAGGAGTTGTGGCAATGGCTGTACTTGCGATGTTTTTGCCTATGATACAAATTATTAATGAATTGTCTGCGGCGTGATTGGTTAGCCCCGTTAGAGACTGCTTCATTTGTGTCTTTAGCGGGGCAAGAGTCTCTAACGGGGTTAGGATATGCTTATAGCTATAGCAATATTACTGTTGGCTCTCTTCATATTCCTAAGTCTTAAGAAGCCGGGTATCGCCCTGATTACATCGCCGTTTGTGAGCTTTTTACTTTTTTATATTTCGGCTGAAGCAGATTCTCCAGCCGCTATGGCAATTGCACCAATTATCTTCTTTGCGACACTGATAGCCGTGCTAATGTCAAAACGTGAACCCGATACCCAAGAATGGCCTCAGATAGCAGCAAAGTGCATACTCATAGGCATTGTGTGCTCACTAATATTGGTGACCGCCGCTGTTGTGTTTGGCCCTCTGGGCTTCTTTGGATTTGTGTTTTTTGTTATATTTATAGGCTCGGTCATAAGCTATGGTTTAACATCCCGTCACGCGACCGCTGCATACGTTATCTCGACGATTGGTTCGAGTATGCGGCAGAATCTGCCGTTGCCTATGGCCCTCGAATCAGCGGCAAGCGGGCGAGCAGACAGCCGGGCAAGAATCCTGCGAAGAATAAAAAAATGGCTGGTCCAGGGCTACTCATTGAGCGAGTCTCTCAAGCGGGGCTATCCGAGATGTCCCGGTTATGCAGTGGCAATGATAGCTGCCGCCGAGCGCATTGACCAGCTTCCACTTGCCATCAAAAGCATCGAAGCGGATATGGTCGCCAGGGCCGATGAAAGGAAGAAGCTCAGACCGATTCACCCCCTTTATCCGGTAATACTAATAGCTTTTACACTTTTTATTTTGTTGTGTGTTATGACGTTTGTTATTCCACAGTTTAACCTGATTTTAACGGAGATGCTTGAGGGAGCGGCTCTTCCAGCAGCTACTCGATTCTTAATGCGGCTTGTGGGCTTTATTGCGTGGGAAATCGGCTCACTGCTTTTGATAGCACTTGCATTAATAGTTTTTGCGGCTGTTGCTGTTTCGATTTTCGTCAGGCTCCGGCCTCGTCGGCCGCAGAAACCTTATCTAATTTCGCGAATTGGTGATTTTATTAAATGGCATCTGCCTGTTCTGCACTGGTTCGAGAAAAATTATTCGATGGTGCAGGCGGTTGAGCTTCTGCGGCTGTCGCTTAATGCCGGCTGTACGGTCAACGACGCTATCGCTAATACACTTAACCTGGATGTGAACAACCGTTTCAAGAAGCGACTGCAAAAATGGCTGGCAAAGGTAGAGGCCGGTGACAATATTGCCGTTGCAGCCAGGGAAAGCAGATTAGGCAATACACTGGCGTGGGCTTTCGATGACCGGGTTAATCAGGGCAATACCCTGGCGATTCTTGAGACACTCGAGTCGTTCTATCGTTCAAACTATAATTACCGCGTCAATCTTGCCAGGTTCATAATGTGGCCTTGTGTAACGCTTATTATGGGAGCAATGGTAGG
>JAUXAH010000710.1 GCA_030614945.1 Phycisphaerae bacterium | reverse complement strand
TTTGACCCTGGCACCCACACTTCCAAGTGTCCTTTACCCACCAGGTTTGACCACCTCTTGAAGTTTATAACCCGGGTAGAACAATATATCGCCCTGCACTCCCAGGAAGATATAATCAATATCAACAGTCAGCTCGACCAGACCACCAACTTGATTATATCTAATATTATTCAGAGGGTAATCGCCCAGATCATAGGCCGAACCGATGCCGGTTTTGTAACTATCAAAGGCACAGACGACGGACAGTTGCACGTCTATCTTGCCGGTTCGGATCCTTTGAACCCGATAGACGTCACTTTAGGAGTCGGCGACCAGCTGATAGGCAAGGTGGAGATCGCGGGCACTTCCCAGGAGGTCAAGCGAGAACCTATCTGGCAAAATACCGCTGTCAGTGTCGAGGTTATAACAGCAGT
Organism: Phycisphaerae bacterium; assembly: GCA_030614945.1. Next base: position 631 of record JAUXAH010000710.1, on the reverse strand, counting down.
CCCGCTCAAGAAGTTATGTATTGTCAATATTGTTTTCACGGTGGACGGTGAGGCCAATATAAGCCTTAATACCGATGATGTTCCCATTACCGGCCTTATGGATTTTGGAGCCGCAAACGAACCCAGGGGCTTTGTGAGCAATCACGGAAATTTCCCCTTAAAAACATTAGTAGGGGAGGCGTTCAAAATTCAGAGTTCCACGACCGCTCGTATAGCCGGCTATGTTATATATTACGAGGAATCGTAATAACCAGGTGGATAAATGGCTTATGGCGATATTACCGGCGTTATTGCTACGCATGAATTTGACGCGGCCCATGGTGTTGAACCCTCGATAATTCACATACTCGATACTCTAAACTGCCTGGCTTATCAATGCACAGACGATGATGGCCTGGCCAGGTCAATTTTGATTACCGCTCTGGGTGCTATTTCTGAACCCGCCGGCAAGACCCTCGAGTTTGAAACTAATTACCTTACTAATCTTTCATCCTGTCTAAGACCTACCCACATTTTTTGTATTGCTTATGACGATGGCGTTAATGGTATTCAGCTTGAGGCTATAGTAGTAGCGCCAGACGGAACCCTTTCGCAACACGCAAACCACCAGGCTTTAGTCTCACCAGGCAGC
>JAUXAH010000570.1 GCA_030614945.1 Phycisphaerae bacterium | reverse complement strand
GCCAAAGGTGTCCTTCCCTTCCCTATCCCCTATGAGATAGAGCGAGAGTGCATGGGGTTCAAGCGAACCTATGCCGAGATTGTGGCCAGTGCTGCCACTGGGACAACAACGCCAATAATCACTGAATCCCCGCTCGAGGGGGAGTTTTTAGTTCTGGAATCGGTCTCGGCCGATTCGGTAGGAGCCGACCTAGGAAATAACACGCAGCTCTACATTACCAGGGATGACGATACTGATTACCTCAAGCTGCCCATCTTCGCCATGGCAAAGACCTACGACCTGCCTTGCTTTATACCGGCTTTAAGACGACTGGACATCAGCTTCTACCATGAAGCCGGCGTAGCTCTTACCAACCGCTATGTGAGAGTCGTCATCGGCCGCTACAAGCTAACCGATATATTAAACGCTCGCTTCGGTAGGCCGGCATCGGCCGAGGCAATTGAAGTAATAAAAGCCGGGGTGGTGCCGTGATGGAACAAAAACGAGAAGACCGAGCTGGCCCGGCAATTCTTGCTGGAGTTGCTGGTGGAGTTACCGCTGGAGGCATAATAGCCATCCTTACTTGGCTCAGTGAGCAGGCAAAGGCGGCGCCGCCAGAGGGCGCTGTCATCTTCTCCCCGGATGAGTGGACCAAAGCAGCCGTCATGGGGATGCTAGCAGCACTGGATGAAATATATGTTAAACTCAGCTCCGAGATAAAATCACTACATGACATTAATGTGTGGTTATAAGCAATTAGTGGCGTCGAGATTCCTGGTATCACCTTCAGGCTTGAAGTAACACCGATAAGTGAGCAGGACATACCAGCGCTGTCACCGGCAACCCTATACTTGGCCGACTCCCCAGAAAAGGGAGCCCTGATAGCAGTTGAGCTGGTATCTGACTCAAAAGACGTCCAGTATGACCTTCACCTTGATGATATGGTCTGGTCATTCAATGTCTCTGACATGATAGACCAGTCTATAGAGTATCCTCACTTCCCCGGTGGCTGGATAGCCAAGGCGACCGGGGCAAGCTTTGTATTCATGTTCTCCAGCGGCGCCACTTCAGATGTGAGGTATAGGACGAACTTCAGATTACAGGCCAGGGCAACATCAGCCACCCCTGTTACCATAACCAGGGGAGAATTGGTAAGGAAAATCTATGACTAAACTAGGAAATCGAAGCTCACTTACCACAGGCGAAAAGACTGTCACTGCTGCCGCCACTGCCGAGCAATTGCCCGATGTCGAAGTCCCCGAGGGCTTTAAGGCTATCGTTACAGCAAAGCATGCCAACACAGGTAGAATCTACATCGGCGGCACCAAGGCTGAGGCTGAGGCTCATACCGTTTCATTAGGCAGCGATGATGTTTTCCACGAGTACCTCACCAACCTTAATGCTCTATGGATAGATGTGGATATTGGCCATGATGGTGAAGGGATAGATTACGAGGTACCGCAGTAATGATTGAACGTGCTGGACCTACTGCTGAAGTAGCTGCTA
>JAUXAH010000601.1 GCA_030614945.1 Phycisphaerae bacterium | reverse complement strand
CGACCGGAAGGACCTCGACAGCCTGGGGGGGAGAACTGCCGAGGCCCCTCGATCAGTTTGAATTAGGAGAAGTATAAAGCTGGTGGTCGGATGTTGCGCTGCTGATGGTTGCTATCGGTACGAGCTGGTAAATGCTTGAGGAAATTTTAAGCGAGGCAACGGGGGTGCTACCCGAATGGATCCAGAGTGGAACGCAGTTGCTGGTGGGGACCCCGGCGAGCTGACCAGGTTGCCTGGGCAGGGAGCCGTTCGACACGCCCGCCGTTCGCAAACAAAGTGACGTCACGATGTCGGCACGTGTTTGCTACGGCGGGCGTGTGCGGGGACGTGCGAAGTGCAACGAGCCGTCCCCGTGTAAGATAATCCCCGGCCGGCAGGGATGCCGGCCTTTCAATCTCCCCAACAGCACATCGACGTCGTTGGCATAAAATCGCCATCGCGATTTTTGTCGTTTGCCATCGATGGGCTGGGTGGGGGGGTGCACCCCCCCAGGGGATTGGGTGGGGGACGGGGCGGCTACCAAGCCGCCGCCTTTCCGGCTTCCAGCCAATCATAAAAAAATCCCTCTCGCCTTGCGAGGTTCAACGGAGCGTGTTGTCCGCTCCTGCGGGGTGAATACCCCGCATATAGCGAGCAAAATCGGACTTGGGACTTGTTCCCATCGTCGATTTTGCGAGCGTGGAGCGAAGGCAAGGGACACACTCGCAGAGTAACGCTCCACTTCGCGACATAACGGCACCCGCCATTGAGGCCGTCCTGCCAACGTAATTAAGTCACCCCATCGAAAAAAGAATGCAGCCAGTGGCGCAGCCAAACTTCGCCGGCCAAGCAGGCCGAAAGGCGGGGGACGCAAATAGCGAAGCGAGGACATTCCCGATGGGGGCGAGCCCTGCGAGCCCCCGAGGGGAAGGGCCACGGATGGCGAGCGAGCGCCCCCCGCCAAGCCGAGCAAGGCCGGTTGCCTCGCGACGGCCGAGCAAGGATGCGAGGCCGAGCGAGATAGGCCGCTGCGAGGCGGCGGCCTGCTAAGGCCGGCGTCTTTTGTAACGCTACGAAGTCAATCGAGTGCTTAGTATGCGAGGGCTCCGTCCACGCTTCGATTGCTACGCCGCTACCGTCGCACGGCCGATAGGCCGGGCGACGGCGGCCCGCTACCGGTGTCGGGGCCGTTAGGCGCCGACACCGGCGGTGCTTCGATGCTTGTGAACGTTGACCAGGCCGGATATCTTTTTCCTTCGAACGTTGACTGAGCCGGATGTTTTGTTCTATTCGAATTCGACTGGGCCGTAGTTTCTTTTCGATGGTTCGTGTACTGGGCCGTAGTTTGTTTTCCCTGTGGTGTGGTGTGTAACTTTACGTTACACACTACAGTCGGTTTTCTAATTTG
>JAUXAH010000081.1 GCA_030614945.1 Phycisphaerae bacterium | reverse complement strand
GCGGCGAGTTTTGTTATTCTGCTTCTCATAATATCACTCCATAAAATATGTTGTCCTGGTCGCATCAAAGTTTCACTAAAATCCCTTGACGTTTCCCGGGCGATTTTGCGCACGTCGGCCGGCACATCTTCACTGCCTATTTCTTTCAGGATGTCTTCAATACTTTCTTTGCTCATTTTATTCCTCACATTCTGTCAAAGTCGCCAGCTTGCTTTTCAAAGTTGCAACTGCCTTGGATACGTGCGACCTTGCCCCGGCCTCGGTGCAGTTCAATTTCTCAGCGACGGCCTCGTAACTTTGCTGCTCGAAATATCGCATCACTATCGCCTTTGACTGCCTGGCCGGAAGCTGCGCTATCGTTCGTCTTAGTATCCCTACCAGCTCACTCCTGCTGACTTTCTCATCCGGGCCTTTCTCGATGCCAACCTGGCTTCGGCTGATTTGGCCATCTCTGCCAATCCTGTTTTGCCACGCCGCCGAATTAGCTGTCAGCGCAATCCTATAGATATAGGCACCTGCTTTTGGGCCGTTGAGCTTCTCGATATGCCGCCACATCCCTAACAGCGAATACTGCATCGCCTCGGTAAAAAGCTCCCGGTCGCCGGTGAGCTTCCAGAGAACTGATGCTAAGAATCCGAGGTACTTTGCTCTTACTTGTTCAAATATCTCCGCCCGTTTGGAATACCTCATTTTCTATCGCTTTATCTTCCAAAAAATCTGAACATGTCCAGTTTCCACATAATAATAACAGCCGGAAGCTGCTTTTGTGTAAAACTTTTCCACGAAAAAAACGGCCACCGGTTTTCCCGATGGCCGTTGTGGTTATTTTTTCGCCCGCTTTTTTCTGCTAAGTGTAGTTTCAACGCCTACCTGCCGAATTCGAATTTTTTACCTGTCAGGCGTTCGTAGGCCTCGATGTATTTGTCGCTGGTCCTTCGGACAATATCGTCAGGCAGCTCGACTCCCGGGCCGGATTTGTCGAAATTTATACTCTCCAGAAAATTGCGAACAAACTGCTTATCAAAGCTCTCCTGGTCTCTGCCAGCCTTGTAAATATCGGCAGGCCAGAACCGCGAAGAGTCCGGCGTCAAAACCTCATCAATCAAAATAATCCTGTCATCGACAACCCCCCACTCAAACTTCGTATCAGCCAGGATTATCCCTTTGCTCTCGGCATAAACACCTGCCTTCTCGAAAATCTCCATACTCTTGTCACGCACATACGCTGCTGCTTGCTTTCCGATAACATCCACACACCGCTGGAAACTAATATTCTCGTCGTGTGTCCCCATCTCGGCCTTGGTCGCCGGCGTAAATATCAGCTCCGGCAGCTTTTCACACTGCCTCAACCCGGTCGGCAGCTTCTGCCCGCAGACCGTGCCGCTTTGCTTATATTCCTTCCAGCCGGAGCCGGCCAGATAACCACGCACCACACACTCAATCGGCAAAACATCCACCTTTTTAACCAGCATGCTCCGCCCGGCCAACTGCTCGGCGCAATCGCAAAACGGCCCAGGAAAACTATTTACATCGTCACTAATTAAATGATGCTCAACCTCCGCACCCAAAAAATCGAACCAGAAAAGCGAAATCTGCGTCAGAACAATCCCCTTATAAGGTATTCCGTTGGCCATAACCACGTCGAAGGCGCTTATCCTGTCGGTCGCAACTATCAGCAGCTTATCGCCAAAATCGTATATGTCGCGAACCTTACCTCGCTTCGGCTTCTTCCCACCTATGTTTGTCTGCAAAACCGTTTCCATAATAATCCCTTCCTTTACGTCTTTCCGCTCCTTTTTGTCATTCTGTTTTCCGTCAATGCGCTGCCGGACGAGGCATTCGATTTTTAATTTTTCTCTACAGCTAAATGCTATTCACCAGCTAATTTTAGCCGAAATACCACCAATTGCACACACTTTTCCCATTTTCCGCGACTTCTCTGGATTTGCCTGGAATCTCACCAAACCAAAAAATTTTTTGTTTTTCCAAATTTTTACTGGATTTGTTACGGGCATATGCCCATAATAGACGTAGAAGACATAAATAACAGCCACGGATTAACACCAAAGTGGGATGATTGAATTAAACGAAAATAAGGATATCTGATTACTTATGAGAACTTATTTCGATTGTATCCCGTGTTTTGTCCGTCAGGCGCTTGATTCGGCAAGGTTGGTAACGGACGACGAGCATATTCACGAACAGGTTATGCGTGGGGTCCTCGGTTTGGCTTGCAAAATGGATTTATACGAGAGCCCACCGGCTATGGCCCAAAAAATACATCGCTTGATTCGTAAATTAACAGGTGTTGAGGACCCATACCTGCAAACAAAAAGCCGCTTTAACCAGTTGGCTCTAAAGATGTATCCCGAATTACAAGAGCAAGTTCAAGCTTCTACCGACCCTTTCGAGACAGCGGTTCGGTTAGCGATTGCAGGCAACATCATTGATTTAGGTGTCAAAACCGGATTAGCAGAATCCCAGGTTGAAGAAACTATTGCTCAGTCTCTGACAGAGCCGCTGGATATGGAGGCATTGAAAGAGTTCAGGGCCGCAACTGCTCAGGCAAAGAACATCCTTTACCTCGGAGATAATGCCGGCGAAATTGCTTTTGACCGGCTGTTGATTGAGCAACTGCCCTGCGAAAACATAACTTTTGTTGTCAAGGCCGGCCCCATTATAAATGATGCGACTATGGAAGACGCCGAGATAGTTGGCTTAACCGATATAGTTACGGTTATCGACAATGGCTCAGATGCGCCGGGCACGATTCTGGAAAGTTGCTCAGAGGCGTTTCGTCACCGATTTGACGAGGCGGATTTGGTTATTTCTAAGGGACAGGGCAATTATGAAACACTAAGTAACGTTGATAAAGATATATTCTTTATTTTGCGAGTCAAGTGTCCGGTCATCGCTCAGCATCTGGGCTGCGAAATCGGTCAAATGATTTTGCGAAGAAGTGACGCATTTAATGATATTGTTGATTTAGTTGAGGAGGCCAAATAGATGCCAGGATTTGATGGGACAGGACCGTTAGGTCAAGGGCCGATGACAGGACGAGGTCTCGGGTTTTGTGTTTTGACAACTTCAAAAGAAAACCCGGGCCAGGTAAAAGGTTTTGTGGGATTACAAAGTGTGCCCGTTGGTCAAATAAATGAGAATTTTCAAAATGCTGGAAAGGAGATGATTAATATGCCGTTTGGAGATAGAACAGGTCCCGCAGGTTTAGGACCAATGACAGGAAGAGCCGCTGGTTTCTGTGCAGGTTTCCCGGTGCCGGGGTATATGAACCCTGTCCCGGGAGGAGTCGGTTATTACGGCGGCTCGTTTGTGCCCTATGGTGCAGGTTCGTATGGTTATGGTGCTCCCTATGCAGCGCCTTATACTGGTCGGTTCAATCCCCGGTTTGGCAGAGGTTTTGGATTTGGCCTTGGCAGAGGTTTCGGTCGAGGCCAGGGCCGAGGCCGTGGTCGAGGCCGAGGTATAGGCAGGTTCGCTTATAGGTGGTAGATCTAATCGCAGTCACTGGTTAATTGCAGAAAGGAGGCATATTATGCCGAGAGGAGACGGAACAGGGCCGGGCGGGCAGGGACGTGGTGCCGGTCGAGGTATGGGCAGGGGTCAAGGCCAGGGTAGAGGTCGAATGGGCGGCCCGTTTGCCGCGGGGCCGGGCGGAAATTGTGTCTGTCCAAGTTGCAGTACCACGGTGCCACATGTTGTCGGAGAGCCTTGTAATCAGAAGGCTTGCCCCAAGTGTGGCACGATAATGACAAGACAATAAATTATTAACCGATTTTTCAAGAAAGGAGAATTATTATGCCACGTGGAGATGGAACAGGTCCTGGAGGTATGGGACCAATGACAGGAAGAGCTGCTGGTTTTTGTGCAGGCTACTCAGTACCCGGTTATATGAATCCCGTTGGTGGCCGAGGTTACTGGGGCTGGGGCCGAGGCGGCGGCCGGGGGCGAGGATTTGGACGTGGTTTCGGCTGGGCAAGAGCCGGCTACGGCTATCCGGCCTGGGGCGAGGCTGCTGCGAGCCCCTATGTGCCTTACCCTGCGCCGGTTGCACCAACAGTAGCACCGGAGCAGGAGCTTGCCGGCCTGAAACAACAAGCCGAGTATGTCCAGAATGCGCTCGGTGAAATCAAAAAACGCATAGAAGAACTCGAAAGCCAGAAAAGCAGCAAAGAGTAAAAAATAGACAGCCGCAGATTTGTGGCTTTCTGATGCAGTTCCAAGCGTTCGTGGAGATGCTGTGCGTCTATGATAACCGAAGATGATAAACTGCAAAGAAGGTTTTGATTGTTGGAGGCCTCACCAATGGAAGTTTTAGTTAAGTATGAAAGCGGATTTCGTTTTTCCGCGACGTGCAGAGGATATACCGTTACAACCGGACGTGGTGAGGATGGCAATGACAAGCGGGACGGGATGTGGCCGGCTCAGCTCTTCGAAGCATCGATCGGAATGTGTATCGGTGGTTATGTCGCCAAGTTCTGCAAGGAGCAGGGTATTCCTTACAACGATATGACGATTGAGTTGAGCCGCCGGACCCAGTCCCAACCTTCGCACACCGCAAGAATTGATGCCAGAATTCACCTTGATGCAAAACTATCCCAGGAGCAGAAACAGGGTATTTTGCAGGCTGCTGATTGTTGCCATATAACTGATAGTATCAGAGAAGGGATGCAAATTGTTTGTTCTTTAGCCGACGCTAAGGTAGATAACGTATGAGAATGATTTAACGAGGAGACCAAACGATGCCTATATTCGAATACAAATGCAATAAGTGCGGACACACGATGGAGTTTTTGGAAAAAAGCAGCAGTGGCCACAAGCACATTTGCGAACGCTGCAAAAGCTCGGATTTGCAAAAATTATTGTCAAGTTTTGCTGCAGGGCATAGCAGTAGCTCAACGTCACAGAGCAACGGTTCCTGCCCTACCGGCACATGTCCACTGTCTTAGAAAGGATAAATTATGAAAATTGCAATTACATCAACCGGAAAAACACTGGATTCACAGGTTGACCCCCGCTTCGGAAGGGCGGCGTACTTTGCCATTGTTGACACCGAAACAATGGACTTCGGCGTAATTGAAAATGAAAGCGCTGCTGCCGCCGGCGGGGCCGGCATCAGCTCGGGTAAGGTCGTAATCGATGCCGGTGTCCAGGCCGTCTTGACAGGCAATTGTGGCCCCAACGCCGAGCGCACCTTAAGTGCCGGCGGTATTAAATTGTACACGGCAGTAACAGGAACGGTCGCAGAAGCAGTTGAGCTTTTCAAAAGCGGTAAATTGACCGAAGCCGCCGGCCCAAACGTAGAACCGCATTTTGGTATCGATAAGTAAAATGTTGGACAACCTCGTTATTGCTGTTGCCAGCGGCAAGGGCGGCACAGGTAAAACAACAATTGCTACCAATCTTGCTCACGTAGCTTTCGGCTTGGGTCAAAAGGTTCAGTACCTTGACTGCGATGTTGAAGAGCCGAACGGCCACATTTTCTTAAAGCCGAAAATAGACCACAGCCGGGAGGTTACTGTAGATGTGCCGCAGGTCGATTTGGAAAAATGTACCGGCTGCGGTAAATGTGGCGAAATCTGCCAGTACGGCGCCATCGTGTCCGTCAAAGAAACCGTGTTGACCTTTGAGCAGCTTTGCCACTCCTGTGGCGGCTGTTGGCACCTCTGCCCGGCCGATGCAATTAAAGCAAAGCCGCTTAATATCGGAGATATTGAGTCTGGCAAAGCCGGCGGGGTCGATTTTGTGGGTGGCAAATTGCGTATCGGCTACGTGCGAACGCCGTCGCTGATAAAAGAAGTAAAAAAGCATATAAAAGAAGACCGCCTGGCAATAATCGATGTTCCGCCGGGGACATCCTGTCCGGTAGTTGAAGCGGTAAAAGGGACAGATTTTGTTTTGCTTGTTACCGAGCCGACACCGTTTGGCCTGAATGATTTGAAGCTGACCGTGGGACTGGTCCGCAAAATGAATTTGCCCTTTGCTGTTATTATTAACCGTTACGGCATCGGTGATGACGAGGTAGAAAAATACTGCGCAGCCGAAAACATAGATATCGTTTTGAAATTGCCGGACGATAGACGCATTGCCGAGGCATACTCATTCGGCAGGATAATTGTTGATGTATTGAGTGCATACAAGAAGCATTTTTCAGAATTATATGAATATATAAAACGCCTAAAGGCAGGGATTAATGATAAAAGACGATTACGAGTTCGGAGAAAGAATAACCCGGGATTTAGAAGCTCGTCGGGCAGCACGCAAAATCCTTGATGTTGAGGAAAGTGTGAGTAAAGAAGCATTGAAGAAAGCATACAGACGAGCATCACTGAAGTATCATCCGGACCACAATCCGAACGACAGCGATGCACATAAGAAATTCCTGCTTGTCAAATGCGCATACGAACTTTTGGCCGAAGACAAGCCTTGCGAGATGTTGTTAGAGGAAATCAAATCCTGGCCCGGCGCTCCGGATGATGATAAATATAAACTTGATAATCCCTGGGGACACTTTTTATGGTGGCGTGAAAAGTTTTTCAGTTAAACAAAAGGCTACCTGGTATGAAAAAGTACTTGCAATCCTGTAAAACGAATTTTTGGAAAGAGGTCTTCGAAGCCGAGCTAAACTATATCCTGCGGGAATTAAAAGGGACTAAGGATGTTCTAAGTGTCGGCTGCGGCCCGGCAATCATAGAGGCAGGCCTATACGAACACGGCTTTAACGTTACCGGCCTGGATATCTCCAAAGAGGCTTTAGACCAGGCGCCGGACAGTATAAGAACCGTAGTAGGCTCGGCGGAAAATATAAATTTTGCAGATTCGTCCTTTGACGCGACTATTTATATTGCCTCTTTGCAGTTTATCGACAAATATAAAAAAGCGATTGAGCAGACCGCTCGTGTCCTCAGGTCGGGCGGCAAATTGTTGGCTATGTTACTCAATCCGCAGTCCCAGTTTTTCAAAGAAAAAACCAACAATTCAACTTCTTACGTGAACAAGATTAAGCATACAGACTTAAGGAAGATTGAGAGAACAATTGCAGAGTATTTCTCTGTTCAAACCGAATTCTTTTTAGGAATCAAAGGCCAAGAGATATTTGCAAGCCGGCAGCCGAATTTAGCGAGTCTTTACGTTATAAAAGGGAAAAAGAAGAATCCCGAATAAAGGAAAAAGAAACTTGAAGGAAATAGTGGTTATAAGTGGAAAAGGCGGCACGGGCAAGACAAGCATCGTCGCCTCATTTGCAGCACTTGCGAATAACGCAGTGCTGGCCGATTGCGATGTTGACGCTGCGGATTTGCATCTGGTATTGGAGCCGGATGTAAAAGAAACACACGACTTTAGCGGGGGCAAATTGGCTTCTGTTATTATGGAAAAATGTATCGGCTGCGGCAGATGTGAGGAAGTTTGCAATTTTGATGCCGCCCTCTTTAATGGCCCGCCTAACGACGTGGTCGAAAGAACTTATACGATTGATTCTATCGCATGCGATGGTTGCGGCCTCTGTGTTCACTATTGTCCGGTTGATGCAATAGAGTTCAAAGATGCCGTTAACGGCCAATGGTTTATATCAGATACAAGATTTGGGCCTATGGTGCACGCCAGACTCGGAATCGCCCAGGAAAACAGCGGCAAGCTGGTCAGCCTGATTCGTAAACAGTCGAAACAAATCGCAGCCGAGCAGAACAGGGACCTGATAATCGTGGATGGCTCACCCGGTATCGGCTGTCCGGT
>JAUXAH010000453.1 GCA_030614945.1 Phycisphaerae bacterium | reverse complement strand
TTATTTAATAATCCGACAGCAGCCATACTGACCAGCAGGCTTGACCCGCCGTAGCTTACCAGTGGTAAAGTCAGGCCTGTAATCGGCATCAGCCCGACCGTCATACTCACATTGACGATGACCTCAACTGCAAACATTGCCACGATACCGACCGCAAGCAATTTGCCGAACGGGTCGGTATTGTTCCCTGCGATTTCCAATCCGCAGCCAATAATAATCACGTAAAGCCCCAGCAGCCCCAGGCAGCCCCAAAAACCCCATTGATGGGCGATGGCAGCGAATATGAAGTCATTGTGCCTTGTGGGCAGAAAGTTGTACTTGATAAAAGGCCCTCGCCGAAAACCGTACCCTTTCGCTCCACCGGAGGCAACCGCAAATTTAGAACGGATGAGATGATAGCCCAGGTCATCCTTCCATTGCTTTTCACTGAATTTCGTGCCGACAAGAACTTTGCCCAGCCAGGGGTGCTTCTCGGTCTTTTCACGAACCCAGGCGTTTTGCAATACGACACTACTAATTCTGGTTCGCTGATAAGACCTCATCTTGAACCACAAAAGTGGGCTAACCAGAAGTGCCATAAGTACTATAATGAGCAAATGCTTGACCTTTGCGCCGGCCACAAACAGCATTGTAAACAGGACCGGCATCATCAGCAGCACAGTGCCCAAATCCGGCTCGAGCAGGATTAGGAGCATTGGCAGCAGCGTCAGCGCAAACGGTCCAATCAGAGCGCTGAAATTGCGGTAGTTGCTGCGATAACGCAGGTACCAGGCCAAAGCGAGTATATACGCCAGCTTGCAAAGCTCCGATGGCTGCAGGCTGATAGACTGTCCTGCTATTGAGAATATTATCCATCTGCGTGTACCGTGACGCAGCGGTATGGTGAGCACATTGCCGATCCCAATATTCACAAACCTATCGAGTAATAACACGCCCAGGAGCAGCAGCACTAAGGCGTATATCCAGTAGCTTATGGCCCCAAACCGCCGGTAATTGACCAGGTTAGCCGCTATAAAGACAAGGACCCCGATCGCAGCGAATATGGCCTGTTTTTTCCAGAGGTTGCCCAGATGCCCGGTTTGGCTTGCAGGGCTCGGCTCCGCCGGGTGGCCAACCGAATAAATAGCCGCTATCCCGATGGCAACCAGGGCTAAAGTGGCCGCCAGAAGGCATAGTCTTACAACTACAAGCCGTCCTTTTAGAAAATTGTGCATAACGGCAAAATACCATAGGGCCGCCGAAATTGCATATACGAACTGCAAAATCACAAAAAATTATTTTTGCAGCAAAATGCCGTACCGGAGCAGGGCTGGCCCAAAAACAGCCCAAACAGGCCTATTTGCCCAAATTAGCAGTCGAAAGGCAACCTATGTCTTTCTTCGTTGTAAGGTCTATATGTCTATTTCTATACGATTATGCCCTAATCTTTAATTTTTTTGTGTTTTTTTACGATTTTTTTGTTTTTTTTACATTTTTTTCTTGATTTATGCAGCGGCTTATGATATTTTACACTTAATCTTCACCAGCAATAACTTGTGCGTATAGTTTTTAGGCACACACTTTCGCCAATTGGCGGGAAAGGAGGGTGCATAGGAGCAGAAAGATGTTGGTTTTTTTGGCCGGCTACTCCTGCCAGCCGGTACGTTCTGTCCACATATCCCCACAGGATACTGAGCAGGCGTAATTAGATGAGAGATTTTATTTCAGGCAGGAGCAAGATTTGTAATCTGTGTTGTGTAGAAACCAAGATGGTGCAGAGTGTGTGACTCTGCGAAGAAGAAAAGAAAGGAAGGTTAAATTATGAAAAAGGTTGTTTTTGTTTTGGTGGTGTTGTTGCTCGCGGCTCCGGCCTTGGCGGAGGTTGTCATTACTGCCGCACAGGTGGGTGATACAAATCAGGTCACCATCAGCTATGAGGTAACAGCTCCGGACGTGAACCTGCCAAGAGCGTTTGGTCTGGACATCACGGTCACAGACGGGAATATTGTTGCCTGTGAACCC
>JAUXAH010000582.1 GCA_030614945.1 Phycisphaerae bacterium | reverse complement strand
TTTGAGGGGGATCCCACCCCTTTCCGCAAGATCTCCTGCAGTATCCCCTGGGGCTCTGCCCCTGGTCCCCCGCTGGGGGCGCGGCCCCCCGTCCCCTGTCGGGCGGTCTGAGGGCCCTCTCTGTCTTCGCTCTCTTTGCCTCGAGGGCCCCTTCTCCTGCCACCTCGTCGCGGGCGCCAGGTGAGCCCTCGGCCCGCCCGTAGTCGAACTTGACAAGCCGAAAAAGACCGCTATACTCTGGGACAAGACCCAAACACTGCGGCCGAGGACACATGCACAAGCTGCGTGAGCTCACGACCAGCGTCGGAGATCTTCGGGGCCATCGTTTGCTGCCTGTCGATCGTAGCCCCGGAGATCCCCGGCGTTCTCCTGGCCCTCATCGGCACCATCACCGGCTTCTACTTCGAAGCCAACAAAGCCACAGAGGAGTGATCACCCAATGGCCAGACTGACAGCCCCCCTCCTGAGTCTCGATGCCCGCGGCTCTATCGCCAAGTCCATCGTTTTCTCTAGCTGGAAAGGCATCAACTACGCCCGCGTCCACGTCATCCCAGCCAACCCCAAAAGCACCGGCCAACAAGAGGTCCGCGGCGTCTTCTCCACTCTCACCGAAATGTACAAGCGCATGCCCGCCATCGCCCGCGCCCCCTGGATCGCTGCCATCCGAGGGCTGCCCCTCACCGCACGAAATCGGCACATCCAGGCCAGCGCCGCCGCCCTCAAAGGCCAATCCGACCTCAACAACCTAGTCATGTCCGTCGCCGGCGGCCAAGCCCTACCGCCCGAAACCGTCGTTCCCTCCGATGCCACCGGCCAGATCCTCAACATCACCGCTGTCACCCCAACGCCCCCGATCGGATACACCCTGACCGCCATCCAGGGAGCCGCAATCGAAGACGGCGATCCCAGCCCGGTGCTCATCAAGACCACCTTCGTCGGCGAGGATGTCACCACCCCCTACACCATCGACATCGACGTGCTCGTCGGCGGCACCTTCCAGTACGCTTGCTGGTGCAAGTGGACCCGAGACAGCGACAGCGTCATTTTCTACTCGACCGCCGTTCGCGGCACACAGGTCGTCGCCTAGAAAACATGGCACGATTGACCGCGCTCCCATCAATCGACATCATTCGAGGCTTCAAGGGCACCCTCGACTTCTACTTGTGGAAGGGCCTGCCCTGCGTCCGATCGTGGCCACGCATGACCAAGGCCCAGCAGTCCGAGGCCACCAAGGCCGCCTCTGCCCTCTTTGGCCGGATCTCCAGCGACTTTCGCACCCTCGCGCCCCTGGCTCTCGAGGCCTACCAGGCCGCCGCCAAGGACCAGCCTAGAACGGCCCGCGACATCTACATCAGCGGGGTCTATGGCCACCTGCACACCACATTCATCCCGGAACCGCCGCCCCCCCCGGAGGAAGAAATGTACGATGCCTAT
>JAUXAH010000155.1 GCA_030614945.1 Phycisphaerae bacterium | reverse complement strand
CCTTTATATTATTTTTTTCAAACCGTACAAAAATTGGGCTATAATGAGTGACAGAGCCTGTTGTTCGTTGCTATCTTCCATCTTCGAGTGATACAATACCCAAAACCGCAATTCCCGTCAAATTTATTCCCGCAAAGGTGGGAACCCAGCCTTTGCCTCCCAAACCGCAAAATCCGTCCCGAGCGCAGACGAAGCATGTAAAACAAATTCGTGTTCCTTTGCGTCTTTGCGTCTTCGTGGCAATAAATCCGCGCAATCCGCGATTAAATATTATTGAATTCTCTGAGTTCTCTGTGCCCTCTGTGGCTTATCAATTTCAATCAAATCTGCAGGTAGTTTTTAGAAAATTCAGATTTTTCTAAAATTTTTTTACTCCTTTTCTCACATCGAGTTACGAGAATCGGGTATCAAGAATCGAGCGCTTTTTTCGACTCAAACGTGCATGTCCGTCTAATTATGGAGGGCGTGTTTTTTAAATCGCCTTGAAAATAGTGAATAGTAAATCAGGAGGTACTCATAATGGCCAGCCAAACACAAATACTCGCAAACCGGCGTAACGCTCAAAAATCGACAGGCCCACACACCAGCGAAGGCAAGGCCGCCGTCTCACAAAACGCCGTCAAACACGGCCTGTTAACCCGGCAGGACGTAATCAGCTCAGAAGGCCAGGCCGACTTCGACCTCTACCGCGAACAGATGCTCGCCGAGCTGGCCCCAGTCAGCCCTATGGAATCTATGCTCGCCGAGCGCATTGTCTCTCTCTCCTGGCGGCTAAAACGCGCTGGACGAATCCAGAACCAGGCCATAGACGCATTGAACGCAAATAATACCTCCGGCCCATTAGCCAAACTCACCCAATCACTGTTTTTCAAAAACCACGACCTGCCGCAGGCCGACCCGTCCGAATCGGCTGCCAATCTGGCTCTGGGTCGTATGGCCATAAAGGATTTCTCACATGCAAGGGTTCTCGACCGCCTCCTGATGTATGAACGACGAATAGAGCACAGTCTCTACAAAACGATACTCGAGCTTCAAAGACTCGACCTCATCAGAAAACTGGACCCGGGTTCTGAAATGCCATTTAACCAATTAACCAGTTAGCTAATCAATCAATTACGACCTTTTATGCAAAACAAACCCAATCTTGTCCGCCGTAGGCGGATTGCAAATGAACGTAAGTATCTTTTCACAAATGGCTTATGAATATAAACCCAATTAGACACTTGGTGAAAACAAACCCAATTCAAACCCAATCAAACCCAACCTGTAGTGAGCTTGTCGAACCTATTTCCGAAAAGCACAAATGAATGTAAACTCTCTTATAACAAAGGATTACAGAAAAAAAGATGATTTCGCAGTCCGAAAAAACAAACCCAATTCAAACCCAATCCCCCAGCGCGATACGCAATACGCAATACGAGATACGAGATACAAACCCAATCCCCCAGCGCGATACGCAATACGCAATACGAGATACAAACCCAATCCCCCAGCGCGATACGCAATACGCAATACGAGATACGAGATACAAACCCAATCCCCCAGCGCCCGTTTTTACCCCCAAAATCACCATTGCTCCGAAAAAAACAACCCGAAAAACCCTATTTTCCCTAAATCTGGATAATTTCAGTTTTCAATTCTGTTAATCTGGGTAGCTAATTTAGTGTAGTTTTGAATCCTTTTCGATTACCTTTTTTGCCTGTCTCTTTTTGAATTCAGCTAATTTTTTTTGAAGGTTTTTATCAGTTAATGCCAGGATTTGCACTGCGAAAATAGCTGCATTTTTGGCGCCTGCCGCCCCGATAGCCATAGTGGCCACCGGCACGCCGGGCGGCATTTGTATTGTGCTCAATAGCGCATCAATCCCCTCTAAACCGCCTGCCGAGATTAAGGGTACTCCAATGACTGGCAGCGTCGTTCGTCCAGCTAAGGCGCCGGCCAGATGAGCTGCCATACCGGCGGCGGCAATTATCACCTTTATCCCGTTTTTAGCGGCATTCTCGGCGAATTCAGCGGCTATCTGAGGCGTCCGGTGGGCTGAAATCACACGCACCACCGGCTCAATGCCAAAGTCGGAAAGCGTGTCGATGCAGTTCTGCATTACGTCCCTATCGCTGTCCGAGCCCATCACCACCGCTACCGGAGCTGTTTTTTCAGATACCATTTGTCTTTTCTTCTTGACAGGTTACAATGTGCTCAAGTCTTAAACTGTACCGTAATAATAACGGCCCGGTACGGCAAATGCAAGTAATAGGTGTCAAAAATGCAAACAAGAAAACCCATTGTTGCAGGTCAATTTTATCCCGGCCGGCATGATTCCTGTGTGGATGAAATCAACGAGTGCCTCGAGGAAAAGACGTTAGGCAAGTCATTGCCTGAAACGATAGTAGCCGGCATTGTTCCGCACGCCGGCTGGACATTCAGCGGCAGTTTGGCGGCGTTGGTCTTCTCAGCCATAAAACAGCGGCACGAAAAGGTCCATACCTTTGTAATATTCGGGGCCGCCCACGGTTACTTTGGCCAATCAGCGGCTGTTTACGAGACCGGAAGCTGGATAACGCCGCTCGGCGAAGTTGCCGTTGATGAGGAATTGGCCGGTGCCGTATTGAGCAGCGGTGCGGCCGTCAGCGATTCTGCGGCCCACAGGGCCGAGCACAGTATCGAGGTGCAGATCCCGTTTATACAGTATCTCTTTGCCGGTGCGAAGATACTGTCCATTCTGGTTCCGCCGGGGGAGCAGGCGGTAGCGTTGGGTACAAGTGTCGGTGGTATTATCAGCGCCGACGAGCACAAGAAAATCGTTTGCATCGGCTCGACCGATTTGACCCATTACGGCCCGCGTTACGGCTTTACACCGATGGGAACGGGTGTGGAGGCTTTGAAGTGGGCAGACAGGGTCAACGACCAAAAGTTTATTGATTTAGCCCTGAAGCTTGAGCCGCAAAGCTTGCTCGCCAGCGCAGCCGAGAACTGCAATGCCTGTGGCGCCGGTGCCGCAGCCGCGGCGGTTGCTGCTGCAAAAAAACTCGGCAAAACTGAAGGCCTACTCCTTGAGCACACCAACAGTAATGAAATAATGCTCCGCAAGATGGGTGCCACAAGCGCCGAGAGTGTCGGCTATGCAGCAATAATCTTCTAATATCCTGTTGGGCATTCTGGTTTGCCGGCATTGCATCAGTTTTTTCGCAATACTCAATACGCACGACGCAATACGAGATAAAGCCAACGGTCGGATTCGAACCGACAACCACTGGTTTACAAAACCAGAGCTCTACCGTTGAGCTACGTTGGCGTAATTGCCTTTAAAGCAAACTGTTGTGTCTATTTGTTGAGACATACAGACAAGCGCCTACTTACTTTACATCCAATCGGACAATATCGCAAGAAGATTAAGGGTAAGTTGTACCACTCCGGAGCGGATAAGCAGCAAGCTCTACGGCGATACCTTGAGCAGGCATCGAATTTGCGCCAGTTATAGCAGCAGGACGCCAAACTTGAAAGTGGCGCAGCTTTTAACGGTATAGAAAGCAACGTTGGTAGAGACCGAATGTTCTGATACGGAACCGCAGGGGGTGGGGTTTATATCTGCTCATTGAGTTTAATCATATTTTTAGCGGCTTGCAGGGTTTTGTTCCGGAGGGCTTTTGGTGCCAGGACCTGGACCTGGTCGCCGTAGCCGAGTATCCACCAGGTTATTTCACCGAGGCCGTCAACGCGAAACTCCACGGTGGCGGAGCCGTCGCTGTTGCGAGTGACTTTTTGTGTGCTGTGCCATTGTACCTCGGTGACGTTATTGGCTACTCTGGGCAGAAACCGCAGCTTGATATTGTAAATTCTGCCTTCCGGTATCATTGACCAGGCACGGCCGAGGTAGTCATATAAATCGAATTTCTCGCCACCCAGGAAGCATTTCTCCGTACTTTTTAATTCCTTGATGCGGTTAAGCTTAAAGGTGCGGACGCTTTTGTGCAGGCTGGAGAGGCCTATCACATACCACGCCCGGCGGTTGTAGAGCAAATGATAGGGGCACAGCTCGACGTCAATAACCTTGCCCTCGAAAAGTGAGTGGTAGCGGATGTTCATCTTGCGTTTCCTGGCGATAGCTGTTTGCAATTGTGCGAAGGTTCTATCAAGTCCGCCAGGATGGCGTATCGGTGCCTGAGCGCCGAGCCTGGTAGAGATATTTCGCAGGGCTGTATTGCAATATTGTCTGATTTTAGTAGGCAGATTGTTTTCGATTTTCAGAGCGGCCAGCAGGGCTGAATTTCTGAACGGCAACTGTATCTGGTTACTTGCTTTGTGGGCCAGCAGAAGCAGACTAAGTGCCTCCTGGAGGTTCAAATCTACAGGTGGCAGGAAAAATTCGGGCTCTATGGTATAACCGCCGGCCCTGGCATCGTAGTGATACGGCACACCGATGGCCCGCAGTTCTTTCAGATCGCGGAAGACCGTCCGCCGGCTCGTCCCAAATATCTTTGACAAATCATTAACGGCATAGCTTTTTCCTGCTTGCAATGTTGTTAGAATTCGGATGACTCTACTAATCCTGCTGGATTTCATAGTCTGGCTCCTTTTGTGTATCTTGTGCCCCGTACTATTTATGAACCACAATTCCTGATTATACGGCCAATATGGCGATAGTGTCAAAGTTTTGCCTTGACATTTTTTGGACGCCCCGGAACCTGTCGGTTTCGGAAATGTTGTGGAGCGGGCCCGATTCTGTACGGCGGTGGCGAAGTAAGGAAGCTTTTTTGCGTTGACCCCGTTAGAAATCGCCCCTTTCTGTCCTATATTATTCGTTAGAATCTCCTAACGAGGGTTGACAGGCGGGCCGGCATCTGCTATAATAAAGAGGTAATCGAGGGTGGGTTTTGTGCCGCCCAAATGGTAAAGATGCCGGTTGACCCCGTTAGAGACTCTATACGAGGTAATAATATGACACAAAAGGGGAAAATTTCTAACGGGGTTGCTCGATACAAAGACAATTGTCTGAGAGGAACAGCCGGCTTGTTGGATTTCACAAAGAGGGAAAAATGATGAAAAGCGCCTCAGTTTTTGTTTGTAAAGTGGTTTTGGGTATTATATTGTGTGCTCTGGTTCTCCTGGCTTACGGCTGCGGCTCTTATGCGCAGCTGGGTGAGACCGAGGCAGAGGTCAGGAGAAGGCATCTGCGCACTGCTCGTATTAATCGGCAGGAGCTGGCCGAAGACATAGACACGGCTCTGTTACTTGATAAGCCGAG
>JAUXAH010000302.1 GCA_030614945.1 Phycisphaerae bacterium | reverse complement strand
ACGAAGCAAGCAACTGCTTGAGGACCTGCCGGATTTCAATTTCGCATTCGTCGAGGAGATGTTCCCTGAAACGGTCAATGAGTGCCTGGAGCTAAAGCGGTTTATCGCCAGGCATGGATGGAAGACGCTGGTGGCTGACGGTGAGTCGGTCAAAAAGGTGGATGAGTTCAAGGCGTATGTATCGGCGCGGGCGTTGGATGTACTGCAGGGGGACATGAGGCAATTTGGCTTCGAGGGAATTCTGGCCGAAGCGACGATGGCTATGTCGAAGGGGCTGCAGGTCGCACCGCACAACTGGGGGTCTCTGATTGCGTACTACATGCAGCTGCACGTGGGCCGAGCGATACCGAACTTCTACCTCGCCGAACATGACCCCCTGGCTACGCCGATTCTGATTGCCGAGGGGTATAAGATTAAAGACGGGCGCGCCACAGTGCCCGACTCGCCTGGATTTGGCCTGAAGCTTGACGAGGCCAAATTCGCAACGACCGTGAATGTGGAATTCGATCTGAAGGCGTAAAAGTTCGATAACCCTGTATTGGCTAAATAATAGAAAAATAAAAAATGGATGAGTGGGAAATTGATAAGCCGCTCGGACAGTGCTGGGGCACAGGCAAGAAAATCGAATGCGGCGAAGAATACTACGGCGCTCTGGTAGAAACCGAGGAAGGACTGCAACGGCGGGATTTCTGCGCTGACTACTGGCAAAGTGAAAAGCCGGATGTGTTTTGCTACTGGAAGACCAGGCTGCCCTCCGGCGACGAGAAAAAACAGATATTCGTTGATGACGAGATGCTGATGGCTTTTTTTGAACGGCTGGCAGAAGAGACTGGGCAGGAAAAAATAAATTTTCGGTTTGTCCTGGCACTGGTTTTGATGCGAAAAAGGCGTCTGAAATATGATTCGACCAGAGTCGAAGACGATAAGGAAATCTGGCGTTTAAGAATAGTCGGCAGCGACAAGGAATTCGTCGAGATGATAAATCCGCGCCTTGATGAGGAGCAAATCGGGCAATTATCATCGCAGATAGGCGAGATATTACGGGTGGATTTGTAAAGGTGAATTATCAGCAGCACAAGTATCTTTTGTTCTTTCATTTTGCAGCGGCGGCATTGGTTCTTGCCGGCTGCGCGCCTGAACTGAAACACCCGATGCGCGTTTGCCCCGGCAAACGAACTCCATCGCAATCATTGGATTCGTTGAGATTAACTTCAGAGAGCATATTGCCGTTGAAAGCTACCGGTCGGGGTGTTGCGCGGTTCTATGTCGAGGATAAGAAGTATCATGAAAGCTTCCCGGTTACGCTCTGGGTAAATCCGCCCGCCCAAATTCGGCTGCACGGAGATTTTTTCCTGAACCCGCGAGGGATTGTTCTCGGCTCGAACGAACGTGAGTTCTGGCTGGCAATAAAACCAAAAGAGATAAGCACTTACCATTGGGGTTTATGGTCTGAACAAAACTCATCCCAGAGTGTTATCATTAATCCCAAGACTCTGCTTGAAGCTCTGGGAATTCTGCCGCCTGGCAGCGATGGAACTTGGTCCCTATCGAACGAAGGTGCATTTGATGTGCTTACGAAAAGAAATGACCAGGGCCGGATAGTCAAAAAGGTGTATATCTATAGCTGTGACTATCGAGTTTCCAAAATTGAGTGTTTTAATGTGGATGGCGAAGTGATGGCTATTGCAGAACTATATAAATATAGAGAAATATCCGAAGGGTGTTTTGTACCTCGCGTCATAAAGATTATTACATACGCCCAGGAGGGTCGTGAAGATTCAGTCATAATCACTCTTAGGTCGGTAAAGCCATATAAATTTGACAAAAAAAAGCAGGATGTTTATTTCAATCGTCGCAAGCCGAAGGGTTTCAAGCATATTTATAGAATCATTGACGGTCGTATGATTGAACAGCCGGAGTGAATAAAAACGGAGTTTGTTTATGGGTAGGATAAGTCTAAAAGAAAGAATAAGTGAGGGTCTGTTTCTGTTAGATGGGGCGATGGGAACTGAGCTGATTGCCCGCGGGGTCAAAGCGGGCAAATGCAATGATTATCTAAATATCGAGTCGCCCGATATCGTTTCTGATATTCACCGGGCGTACATTGAAGCGGGCAGCGACGCGGTTATTACCAATACATTCGGCGCGAATAAATATGCACTGACGAGGCACGGCCTTGACGATAAGGTCAAAGATATAAATACAGCAGCAGCGCAAATAGCTCGCAGAGCTGCCGGCGAAGAAAAGTATGTCTTAGGTGATATTGGGCCGAGCGGGGATTTTCTGGAGCCATTGGGAAGTGTGAAGCCGGAGGAATTAAAAGAGGCTTTTGCTCAGCAGGCAAAGGCACTTTTGGGTGGTGGTGTGGACGGGTTTATAATCGAGACGATGACGGCTCTTGATGAGGCGACGATTGCAATCGAAGCGGTGAAATCTATATCTGATTTGCCGGTATTTGTTTCGCTTGCCTATGACCCAGCCGGCGAAAAATTTAGAACGATGATGGGAATTGACCCTGCTGATGCAGCCGACAAACTCCTGCCTCTTGGAATTGATGCTATAGGTTTTAATTGTGGTAGTTTAAGTATGGAACAATACGTAAGTCTTGCTCAAATCTATGTGTCAGAGACGAAGGGAGAGGTTGCAATCCTTGCGGAACCAAATGCAGGAAAACCGGAACTGGTTGATGACCAGGTGATATATAAGGTAAGCCCGGAGGATTTCGCAGTGGCGGCTGAAAAAATACATTCAGCCGGTGTTAATATCATCGGCGGCTGCTGCGGAACCGGGCCGGAACATATTGAAGCTATAACCAAGAAACTGAGTTAACCCGCATTTCCCAGGTAAACAGTAACAAAAGAATTGAATTCTGATAGTATGGAGCTTATGGAGACCGTTCAAGCCAGTTTTGACTGTTCTGATTTGGAGAACCTAATGGGTGAAAGATGCAAGGATGCTCTGAGAGTCGATTTTGACCGAAAAGTGAAGGTCGAATTTCATGGAACCAAAGTAACCAGTTAGATGAAGTCCTCGGATTGACGACAATGATAGATTCAGATAGAAACGTAACCACAAGGGCAATACTGGTTTAAAAACAGGCTCGGCCCCGATGTATCGGGATAGCTGAGC
>JAUXAH010000401.1 GCA_030614945.1 Phycisphaerae bacterium | reverse complement strand
GATGATATGTCGAATAGCTCTCTTACATTGGACCGGTTTGAGAGTCTGGGTGGCGAATCCACTTGGGACGAGTTTGTACTTGCACGAACGAATGCCGAATCCGATTTTACCATTTACACCGCCTCGGCTGCTCACAGCCAGTACCTGGACCCCAATAAGGTCGGGCGCATCAGCGGCAGTTTCCGGTGGATAGGCTCTGACGAAAGATTGGTCCCGGCCAAAATGACCACCTTCGGAGGAATGTACTCTGTCCGAGGCTACGATGAATATGAATATGTTGCCGATGGCGGCATACTCGCATCTGTTCAATATGAGTTTGACCTCGTGAAATACGAGGAGTCGATGCAGACTCCGGAAGAGAGGGAAATTGAAGGTGAGGCTGCAAAACCCTTCGTTAGAAAACTTGCTCCGCTGGTTTTCCTTGATTACGGCAGAGCCGACATAAAAAACGCTCTCACATCTGAAAAGGAACACGAAGAGTTCATGTCGGTAGGCGTGGGTACGATTCTGGAACTCGGTGATAACTTTAGTGGGGCCCTATATTACGGCTATCCACTCGAGGCAACTGATAGCACGAGCAGAGGCAAGGGCCGATTGAATATAGGCTTAATGTTGCGATTTTAAGAATTTCGCCGGACGGCGTGGTCGGGAAGGAGCCATAGAGTGTAGATGGAACTAAAACATAAGTGATTATTTCGGATAAGGGGAAAAATGATGGAAAATGTAAGAAGAATTTCGAAAAAGTATTATTTGAGGCAGATTGTGGCGTGCCTCTTGGTGAATTGTATGTTTTTCAACGTAGCAATTGTGTTTGCCACACCGACTGGCTCACAAGTTGTGGCAGGTTCAGCCGGAGTTGGCCAAGCCGGCAACACTACCACAGTAACAATGGGCTCGGGTAGGGCCGTGATTAACTGGAACAGTTTGAACACCAGTTCGAACGAGATTCTCCAGTTTATCAAGGACAGCGGCGGTTTTGCCGTGCTAAACAGAGTAGTCCAGGGAGGTGCAACACAGTTTGACGGTTCGCTCTTTGGCAATCAGGGCCATATTATCGTCGTTAATCCTAACGGCATCGTCTTTGGTCCCCACGGCCCTTGTCCAGGCGCACAAGTTCACCGCTTCGGGGCTGGATATTTCAAGCACAGACTTTATGAATGGCCATTATCAGTTCGTTGGCGGTGATGGAACCGGAATGGTATCCAACTACGGCGAAATCTCCGCCGAGCAGGTCGCTCTCATAGGCAAACAGGTCCTTAATGCAGGGATTATAAGAAGTCCGGGCGGATATGTTTTGATGGCCGCTGGTGACAGAGTGCTCCTTGGCCGGGATGGCAGTAATGTGGTTGTTGAAATAGACGCTGTTGCAGTTTCGGACCCGACAGACCCTACATCGACAGGTATGGGAGACGTCATTAACGAAGGTACGGTTGAGGCGGCAGGCGGGAAGATTGTTCTTGCCGCCGGCGATACGTTCTCAAGGGCTATCGAAGGACTTGACGGCTTGTCGGTCGCAGTTGAGAGTGGCACCGGCAGAGTAGGCCAGTTCGGTGCTCTCAACGCCGATGGCGTTGAAGGTGATGGCGGCAGCGTTACTCTGACCGCTGGCGATGTAGTTGCTCTCGGCAGTGATAGCATCACCACCGCTAACGCCGGGACCAACGGCAACGGTGGCGAGGTCATTGCTTACTCGCCTAAAACGGCCATTTTCCGCGATGGTGCGATAGTGGAAGCAAAAGGCGGCAGTGAGTCGGGCGACGGCGGATTCTTCGAACTTTCCGGTAAGGAAGATGTTGAGATAGAAGGCCAGATCGACCTAACTGCGGCAAACAGGGGAAAAAATGAACTGTGGAATTCTCATAAGACTTTGCGTCAAAGGCAATAGCGGGCGAAGGGATTCGAACCCTCGACGTCCAGCTTGGGAAGCTGACATTCTACCACTGAATTACGCCCGCTGAAAATCCACCTCGCTATAGCAAGTCAAAGTAGCAATACGCCATCAACTACCTTTATTCTTCAACTTTTTCAAAAATCAGCGAACCCATGAACCGCGGCTCTGTCATATTCTCGAATTCATTTGGTTCCGGTGTATATGCCACATATCTGGCACGCAAAAACCAGTCTGCCCACCACAATTCTCCATCTTCGGAACCAGTGCCTGACAGTATATCTGTCGGGTTCCGTTCTACCGCCGCGGCCCCTATATCCTGATGAAAAAAATCTATAACTACTTTTACCAACAACTCTCGCGTCTCCGGGCTGTAATGCACAAACCATTGTCCGGGTTTATATACACCCTCTCCACCTGCCCTTGCTGGATTGCGTGTTACCCTCCCG
>JAUXAH010000678.1 GCA_030614945.1 Phycisphaerae bacterium | reverse complement strand
CCCCTTGCATTATCCGGAGCCAGGTGTTACTGCCTGGCTTCTCTCATTTACGAGAGATTGACAGTTTGTTTTGAGGATACCAGGGAAAGTAGGCTGTTCCGGCTTTTGCCGGTTTTATCTTCCGCCTTGCTATCCCTGGCCTTCCCCTGTCTATCCGCTCACGGCTAGAGACTGTCAGCTCTGTCCGCTCAGCTCTTAGTTACGCCTCAGAGCGTCTTGGCTTTGGCTCAGGCTCAGGCTCTGGCTCGGCTATAACGCCTTTGGGCGTTACCTTGACTGTAACATCACCGCCTTGTAGTGCCTCAATTGCGATGAGTTGACATTCAGGATTGCCAGCTTCAATAACTGGCTTGCCAGCTTCATCCAGGTAGAATTTGAATTCACATTTGTTTGGCTCTGCCATTGGTTGACCCCCTTCCAGCTATAGTTGCTCGTAGCTTAACAATTGGATTAATCGGCACTTGTGCTACCAATGCCGGTGTTACTTCTGCCACAGTAACTGGCATTGGTATTTGAGCTGCCGGCACCGGTATTTGAGTTACCGGCACCGGTGTTTTGTGGACTTGTCTAGTGATGAGCTCGTGTAGAGTTTCAGCCATTGATACGCCAGCTACCTGGCTTAACTCTTTAAGTAACAAATAGTCGCTCAAAAGGATCCTGGTATTTCTGACTCTTTTGTCGTAGTTCCTTTGCTTTTTCATCGTTACCTCTTTAGCGTATCGTATGGCGTATCGTTTGTCAAGTCCTGGCCATTATGCCAGGCAAATTTATTGCCGAATACCTCATAATAGTCGCAAACCCTGGATTGTTGTTTCAAAAGATATTTGGCACAATACATATTTACTGCAGTTGGATCATTGCACGCTTCTACTTTGGCACGCCCAAACCGGTTAAATAAGCCGGACCAAATATCCCAGGGCAAAGCCACTGCCGGTTCCCAGCCGGCACCATTGCCGGCAGCCAAACCGTGAATATGCAGATCGCCAGACTGATGAGGTTCGCAAACCAGGAAAGCCCTGGCCACAAAGTAACGCTGAAGTTGGTGCCAGACGCTCTGCAGGGCATAATAAGGCTCTTTGCGCGGCCGGCGAAAGGTAGAGGTCAAAAAGTAGTCCCAGTTATAGCCCTGA
>JAUXAH010000307.1 GCA_030614945.1 Phycisphaerae bacterium | reverse complement strand
CTCAGCGCCGCAGAACATACGATGGCTCTAATACTTGCAATGAGCAGGAATGTTGTGCCGGCCTGCATCAGCTTAAAAGGCGGTGGCTGGGACAGAAAAAAATATATGGGCAACCAGCTGGACAACAAAGTTCTCGGCGTGATAGGATTAGGCAGGATCGGTATGGCCGTGGCGAAAATGGCAAATGGTTTCAATATGAAAATCTTAGGCTATGACCCGTTTGCGGCACCGGCTAATGCAGAAAAACTCGGCATCGAAATAAGTGAGAGCATCGAAAGAATCTTCAAAGAGGCCGATTATATCAGCGTCCACGTTCCGCGAAATGAACAAACGCTGAATATGATTGACGCCGAACAAATCAAAATGATGAAACGCACCGTTCGATTGGTCAACTGCGCACGTGGCGGCATTATCAACGAAGAGGCACTCTATAACGCCCTTGCGGAAGGCGCAATAGCCGGTGCGGCTCTGGACGTTTACCCTACTGAGCCGCCGGAGAATACGCGTTTCACTGAGTTTGAAAATTGTCTCGTTACGCCTCATTTAGGCGCCAGCACGCGGGAAGCCCAAATTGACGTTGCGGTCGAAGCGGCTCGAAACCTTGTTGATGCGATTAAGGGCGGCCCGGTCAGAAACGCTCTTAACGCTCCATCTACGGCTGGAGCGATGCCGCCGATTGTGGGTCAGTATGCTGAACTTGCCCGGCGAATCGGTACACTCGTCAGCACCATTGCACCAGGGCGTATCAAGGACGTTGATGTCCAGTATCGCGGCTCAATTGCCGAGCTGGCCGTCGAGCCGGTTACCCTTAATTTTGCAATCGGCCTATTGGGCCAGCATTTCGATATGCCCCTGAATATGGTCAATGTCGGTGTGCTTGCGAAAGAACGCGGGATAAGCATCGACGAGACGAAAAACACCGAGGCCAAAGACGTCGCTGCAAGTTTCAGCGCCAAGGTCGTTACGGATAAGGTTGCCCGCACTGTAACCGGCTCGGTGTTCGGCGGTACTCTGCTGCGTATCATCGAAATCGACGGCTTCAATATAGAGATGACGCCGCAGGGTGCGGTTCTGGTCATCTTTAACGACGACAAGCCCGGCGTCATCGGCGTCGTCGGCACCGTTTGCGGCAAGCATAATATCAATATCTGCACGATGGGCGTCGGACAAAAGCCGGTCGAGCAAAAAGCAATTCTTGCCGTCAGTCTCGATAAGGAACCCGGCGCAGAAGTCATTCAAGAGATTAGCAAACTCGATTTCGTAAACGAAATTTACGTCTGCAAATTGGACTGATGCTCGATACTCGATGCTCGATGCTCGATACTCGATGCTTGTAACTCGTTGGGGGAGCAACGAACGGAGTCTTTGGCGTGGCTGAACAATTAATCATAAGTATCAGCGGAATGAGAGGCATCGTCGGTGAAAATCTCACTGCTTCTGTTGCCGCCGAGTACGGCTGTGCCTTCGGGACATTTCTAAAAGAAACTTCCGCCGGCGAAAATAAAAAACTGTCGGTGTGTATCGGCCGGGATTCTCGACCCAGCGGCGAAATGCTGAAATCAGCCGTTACAGAAGGATTGTGTAAAGTGGGGGTTGGCGTGGTCGATTTAGGGGTTGTAACCACGCCCGGCGTGGGCATTATGGTAAGAGAACTTGGTTGCAGCGGCGGGGTGGTCGTTACCGCTTCGCACAATCCGGCCCAATACAATGGTATAAAATTGTTGCTTGGCAACGGCATCGCCCCGCCGGGCGACGCAGCGAAGCAAATCAAGCAATACTTTCTCGATAAACGTTTTACTCTGGTAGATTCAGCCAATTGCGGCCAGGTAACTTCCAATGACCAAACTGATACCACTCACATTGCCAGGGTTCTGGGGATAGTTGACAAAGAGGTAATCAGCGCAAGGAAATTCAGGGTCGTTCTGGACAGTGTCAACGGAGCAGGGGGGCGGGTTACGAAAAAACTGCTTGCCGAACTTGGCTGCGTAGTTTCTGCGGTGAACGATGAGCCGACCGGCTTGTTCGCTCACTCCCCCGAACCAACGGCCGAAAATCTAATCGGCCTTTGTGAGGTAGTAAAAAACAAAGGGGCCGAAATCGGCTTTGCCCAGGACCCCGACGCCGACAGGTTGGCAATTGTTGACGAAGCTGGAACATATATCGGCGAAGAATATACACTTGCTCTGGCGGCCAAATACATCTTTAGCAAGTGGCACGGCCATCTTGGCCGTGTATTCACGGGCTGGAAGCCCGTGCCACAAGCGGCAACAAATCTTTCGACGTCGAGGATGCTCGATGATATTGCAGCCGAGGCGGGCGGTCAGGTCATCCGTACCGCTGTTGGCGAGGCCAATGTCGCCGCGGCAATGCTCGAACACAATTGTATCATCGGCGGAGAAGGCAACGGCGGCGTGATTGATTTGCGAGTAAGTCCAATCCGCGACAGTCTCGTCGGTATCGCTCTTGTCCTGCAGCTAATGGCCGAGACGGGAAAAACGATAAGCCGGTTGGTCAGTGAAATCGGCGGCTATTATATGAGCAAAGATAAATTCGCCGCAGAACAAGCAGAAGCGCAGCGAATCTTAAATTCGGCAAAAGAGCTCTTCGCCAATGCGAAGCTCGATACTACCGACGGCTGCCGGTTCGATTTTGACGATGGCTGGCTGCACCTGCGAGTTAGTAATACCGAGCCGGTAATGAGGGTTATAGTTGAGGCAAAAGACCAACGTACTGCTCAAAAATATATCGATGCGGTTTCGAATATTCGCAAAGAAATACCGGGCTGAAAAAATGCACAATCAAAAAAAGAAACTGGCGAATAAGAAAATAAGATTTGTTACAAATTTGAGCATCGCAGGTAACATTGTTCTCTCTGCTGTGAAGGTAGGGGTCGGTCTTTTTGCAGGGTCGATGGCTCTTGTTAATGATGGGATTCATTCGCTTTCCGATATGACTACGGATATTGCCGTTTTGTTAGGTATTCACTTCGGCTCAAAGCAGCCCGATGAGAGCCACCCATACGGACATGGTCGAATTGAAACTTTTTCAGCCGGTTTTATAGGCATAGTTTTAGCAGGTATTGGGGCGGTCATGATTTAT
>JAUXAH010000349.1 GCA_030614945.1 Phycisphaerae bacterium | reverse complement strand
ATTTTTAACTAACCCATATTCAGCAGGGTCTATCCCCTCCAGGTGCAGAGTAATTGCTTCCTTAAGATTTTGGATTGTTTCATCGATAGTTTTGCCTTGAGTAAATACATCGATTTCAAAACACCTGGCACAGTAATATTTGCCATCATAGGCTATTAAAGCTTTAATAATTCTTTCCATTTTTGGTACCTCTAAAGCGATTATAACAAGCAGAGCAAAAAACGGCAATTAAAATATTTCTTATTTAAAGCCAAAAACACCTCGCCAACAACATGGCGAATCCAGCGATCATTCTGATGTTCCATCTTCTCTATTTTCAACTTGATGTAAAGGAATAAATGGAGAAAGCCACCATTTTTTGGGGTTCAATTTGACTTGTTAAACGGCCGGTTGAGTGTATAATCTTGCAGTATGACTACACAGAATGCAAAACTAACGCCTGCGATGAAGCAGTTTCACCGGTTCAAACAAAAATACCCCGATTGCATACTGTTCTTCCGAATGGGCGATTTCTACGAGACCTTTTACGAGGACGCCAAAACCTGCTCACGGGTCTGCAGCTTGACCTTAACCAGCCGAAGCAAAGGCAGCAATCCCATTCCATTAGCCGGCGTGCCATATCATGCAGTTGATGGGTATCTAAAGAAAATGCTGCAGGCCGGCTACAGAGTTGCCGTTTGCGAGCAGGTAGAAGACCCAAAAACCGCAAAGGGCGTTGTCAAGCGTGACATCGTGCGAATTGTCACTCCCGGCACGCTCACCGATGATATGCTGCTGAACGCCAAAGAGGACAATTTCCTCTGTGCGGTCAGTCTGGGGACAAAACAAGAAGCCGCAATTAGCTGGGTCGACATTTCCACCGGCCACTTTTTCGCCCAGGAGCTGCCCGAAGAAAAACTACTCGATGAGCTGCTGCGGCTTAGCCCGGCTGAGTGCCTGCTGCCCGACAGACGCGGCGAACTATTCGAAGCCGAGACAAGAAAGCTCACCAGAGATATCACCCAGCTGACCAACGCCATTGTAACCGAACGTCCCGGCTGGTATTTCGACCCATATCAGGCAAGGCAGCGACTGCTAAAGCATTTCGGCACGGCTACCCTCGAAGGCTTCGGCATTAGTGACAATGATGATGTCATCCGCCCTGCCGGCGCCGTCATCGAATACCTCAACGAAACACAAAAAACGACGCTCGGCCACATCCGGAATTTAAGAAAAATCAATCGCAAAAAATTCCTGCAAATCGACACAACAACGCTGCGAAGTCTCGAAATCCTGCAAACCATTCGCGCCGAAAGCACGAAAGGCACGCTGCTGGACTGCCTCGATGAAACACTGACCGGCATGGGCGGCAGAATGATAAGAAACTGGCTGTGTATGCCGTTGTGTGACCTCGGTGCCATAGAGCTTCGCCAGGACGCCGTCGAAGAAATGAAAGACACGGATGCCGGATTAGCCGACACCCGCAAACTGCTTTCGGCATTGGCCGACCCGGAGCGAATCGCAGCCCGCATCAGCACTTTCCGGGTAACTCCCAGAGATTTGGTGGCCCTTGCAATCTCACTGCGGCGAATACCGCTGCTGCGGGAAATCTTGCAGCAATTCGGCGCCGACCTGCTTGTGCGGCTCGCCGGCCAATGCGACAGTATGGACGAATTAGCTGATTTGCTCGAAGCCGCAATCGAGCCGGACTGTCCCTCACATCTTCGCGACGGCGGCGTGATAAGGACCGGCTTCAACGAAGAGCTCGACCGCCTCCGCTCAATTTCCAGAGACGGCCAGAGCTGGCTGAGACATTATCAGAAAGAGCAGGCACAGCGAACCGGCATCGCACATCTAAAAATCGGCTACAACAGGGTCTTCGGCTATTATATCGAAATAAGCCGCTCAGCAGCGGACAAGGTCCCCGCCGACTACGTGCGAAAGCAGACAATCAAAAACGCAGAGCGCTACATTACCGACGAGCTGAAAGAATACGAGACCCAGGCCCTCAGCGCCGAAGAAAAAGCACTCGAATTAGAGCAGAAGCTTTTCGAGGACATCCGCCGACAATCCGCTCAATATGTAAGCCGACTGCAGGCCCTCGCCGACACTCTGGCACAATGCGATTGTCTCGCCGCACTCGGCTTTCTGGCGAAGCGGCGAAACTACATCCGCCCGAAAATGACCGATGACGGCGAGCTTATCATAAACGATGGCAAACATCCGGTCCTTGCCGAAGCGCTCGGGCCCGAATTTGTCCCCAACGACATCGAGCTGGGCGGTAAGGCCGGCGATTACCTGATTGTAACAGGCCCGAATATGAGCGGAAAAAGCACTTACATAAGACAGACCGCCCTGCTTATCCTGATGGCACAGGCCGGCTCTTTTATCCCCGCTAAGGATGCGACCATCGGCCTGGTCGATAGAATCTTCACCCGCGTCGGCGCTTCCGATGAGCTGGTTCGCGGCCAATCAACATTTATGGTCGAAATGACCGAAACTGCAAACATCATCAACAACGCCACCGAAAAATCTCTGGTAATACTCGACGAGGTCGGCCGCGGCACAAGCACTTACGACGGCCTGGCCCTCGCCTGGGCGATTACCGAACACATCGCAAACAAGCTAAAATGCCGCACACTTTTCGCAACCCATTATCACGAACTGACGGAATTAGCTGAGTTATTCACGAATGTCAAGAACTGCAACGTCGC
>JAUXAH010000398.1 GCA_030614945.1 Phycisphaerae bacterium | reverse complement strand
TACAAGGTGGAAATTTTCAAGTGCAGAAGATGCGGGAGCACAACGGGAAGGTGATCGCGTGAGCCGGGAAAGGTCGGGTGGAGAAAGGCCAGCGCCAAAGACCGAGGAGGTGGGGAAGGTCCTCACGCCTCAAGGCGCGGTTCCACCCGGCCCTCGGATGGGTCGAGTACGATAAGCAAGGCATCGAGCAGAGTGAGGTGATCGAGCATGGTGGATGCCAAAGTGTATGTCCAGGTCCTGAAGGAGATCCTGGCTGAGCTGGACACGGCAGGTATCGACTTTCACAGTGCAGAAGCGCAGACGGCAGCTGCGTGTGTAATTTTGGCTGAGATGGCGAAGGACCGACGTCAGAACGTGATCCAGACCCGGGAAGCAGCGGGGGCTGGCAAGGACGAGAAGGCAAAGCCCTGGCGTAATGAGCCGGCGACCCCGGACCAGCTGGACTTTCTGAAGCGGCACAGCATCCCCCACGACCCTAAGATAATAACGAAGGGCCAGGCGAGCGATCTGATCGATGAGCGCGTCCGCAAGTGGTCGGGGATATGAATGAGGCGGGGAAGTGTGAGACATGACTGGAAGCTGTGAAATTTGTGGACTGTTCACGAGCGTGCCGATCAAGCGAGTTAAAGGCACTTGGGTATATTGCCCCTATAAGCGCCGTGCGGTTTCTATCACCGAGTGCCAGAAGTGCCCGCCCTCGAGGAAGGAAAATTGTAGCTCATTATCAGGGTGGTGACCATAAACGCTACGCTGACCATCACTGGAGAGAGGGTCCTCAAGTGCCTAAAAGGGAAGGGGATCAAGGGCGCATTGACTAGCGATATTGCCCTCGATCTGGACATGATGCCGCGCTACGTAGAGTACGTCCTCGGCAGGCAGCTCGAGCCGATCGGAGAGGTGTTCAGAATCGAGCACAGGTGGGTTGCCACAGACGCTGTGCTCTCGATGAAGTTCAATCAGAAGCAGGCTATCGAGCGCATGAAGACAGAGCTGGAGAATGCACTTTCCGACGGGTGGGAGGAGCTGCCGGAGCGCGTCAGGGTCTTATTCAAGGAGTTCGCGTCGGGCAAGAATTTACCGACCCCCATGACCGAGCTGGAGGCATTCAGGTTCGCGCAGAAAAGGGCCTTGAAGGAGGGGGTTGTGTGAGCCGGCGCAGAAAGAGGAGTCGAGTGACTACACGATTTCAGTTTATGCAATCTGAAAAACGCTGCTCGAGTTGTGGGCGGCCCTCACCAGTTTTCATCGGAGATCTCTGCCTAAACTGCAGCAGGGGGGCATCAGCGTGAATGTGGATGAGATTAAAATGAAGGCCATGTTAGATTCGGTTTTCAACGAAGCGATAGAGAAGGCGGTCCGCAGGATAGACAAGCCCGGGAACACGGCTACCCCCTGGCGAGACTTCAGCTCGGAGCACCTTGGGAAAAGGTTGATCAAGGAGTTCAGGGAGTGGCACGGATCGAAAAGCAATGAGGAGCTCCTTGACATCATAAACTTGGCCGCGTTTCTGTACTTGTCGAAACGGCTGAGGTGATGAAATTATCATGTTAGATTCTACAATGTCGGATTATCGTGTGTGCGCGTGTGTAGCACGATCCGGCAGGGCGATGTTTAGAAAAATAGCGAAAGGATGCAGATCTAAGCTTCTTTTCGTGCTTAATTCTACATTTTTACATCTTTCTTTCTTTCTTTCTTTCTTTTCTTGTTACATTCTACATTTCTACATTTCATTTCTACATTTCTACATTTCTACATGTTCAGGGGGTTCTTGGCGTGGTTAAAAAGAAAATTGACAAGAAAGTGCAGCTCGGTTGGGCCGTTCCAGAGGATTCAGTTCGTGCCTTCAGAGAGGCCGTGATTCGTGAATGGGGACAAAAATACTCTTATTTTGGCGAGGAGCTCGGCAGAGCGATGGACCGATATGTCGAAAATCACATGTCCCATCCCAGGTTACACGCACGCACACATATTCAGCTTTCAACGCGTGGCCTGAACACGGCTCAACAAATAATTGACCGCATCCGCAGCAAGTTCACCAGCGAGGTGCTTGAGAAAGACGTGAACTCGGCGATCCAACTCGAGGCGGGGACTGATGAACGCACCCTGAAGCACTACAAGAACGTGCTCCTCAGTTTCAATTGGCTAGAATTCAAGTCGGTGGGCGATCGGAAAAAGCCCACGATCTACCGCATCGGAGCCCGCCCCCTATCGGGAAGTGAAGAAAAATGAGGCGATCTAACGGATTGTTACACAGTTCATTACTGCCATTGATCATTCGCTGCTATCTTACGCTCCTTGATGGTCCTCGCTACGCCCGCCAACTTTCAAATGAGTTGGGCGTGAACGTGCAAAAGGTAACATTTTGCCTGAAAGTCCTAC
>JAUXAH010000491.1 GCA_030614945.1 Phycisphaerae bacterium | reverse complement strand
GGCGGACACCTTCAATTATCCTCGGAAGAACACAAAAAAAGCAGGACGGATCCTCTTCATCCGTCCTGCTTCGTTGTTGTGATTCTTCCTGAAATTAGTCAGCGTCGTCAAAACTCCAGGTACTTACTGTGTGGGTTACAGGAGTCGTTTCAGGTACAGGCATTTCGATGAGCTGCTTGGAAGGAATATCCATTTCAACCGCTTTGAACTCTGTACTGTCATTTTTAAACATGGCAAGTTTGGCAGACCAGTTTACCAGAGAAGCAGTCTGAAGCTCGGCCTGTCTTTTCCGCAGTGCAGCCAGTTTCAGCTTAGAATCTTCACGGGCGGCCCTCGCTTGACTCAGTGCACTGGCTAAATCGGTTCGTTTTAGAGCCATCGCATTCTGCTCATCGGCCATGTCGATTACACGTTCGGCCTTGACTTGCTGTATTCGTGCGTTGAACCTGGCCTTTACAGCATCAAGATAGACCTGTGCGGCCTCACGTTTCGCGGAGTTGGCAGCCAGAATAATATCTATGTCAGCTTGCGCGGTCGCATATTTGGCGTCAATGTTGGCATTTTCGCATATTTTGCTTGTATTTGCGTTTGCTATCATACGGTCACAGGCAGCTTCGCCCCGGAGGCTCTGGCTTAATGCCAGTCCTCTGTCTCGTTCTATCTGTGCCTTCGATATCGCGTGTTCCATTGTAAATTGTGCGTTAATGCGGCTGATTTCGGCTTCTTTTTTTTGTCGCAGAACGCTCGCTTGCGTCAATGCCTGCTGATAATCGGCTTGTGCGATTCTTTTCCCCGATTGGATTGAATTTTCAATTTTGGCCAGTCCTGCGTCAAGATATCTGCGGGCAGAATCAATCTGCGCGTCAATCTGTAGTGCAAGAGCTTCTTGCGAATCAGAGATACTTTGGGCTTCTGCCATGAGTTTTGAATACTGGGCGCCGCCGCGCTGTTGTACGGCCCAAAGCGCAACCTTTAATTCTTTAACATCATTTTGGCCGCACTTGGTAACGGCTTTTGCTTCGGCAAGAAGTTGTTCTGCGCGAGCGTTGACAATCTGCTCTAAAGCGGTCGCTTGACTCTGATAATCCAGGACCTCGGCTTCTTTTTCCTTACGGAACGATTCCGCTTGCACAAGGTGCTGGCGGTATTTTGATTCTACGATATCCATCTCTTTTTCGGTCTTGGTTTCAATTTCGCTGAACCGTGAACGGGCCTGCGCTTCAAGAGCGTCCGCGATGCCTAACTGTTCTGTTGCAATGGCATCTTCCTGTGTTTTCACGGCCAGGAGATTTGTTTTGGCTTCTGCGAATGTCGCTTCTGTGACCAATTCGTACGCGTCAGCTTGCGCCCTGGTTCTCATAACCTCCGCAAAGCTTGTGCGATAGTCTGCGATGTGATTCGGTTCTATCCTGGCCGCCACAGCCGCCACTTGCGGAACATCCGGTACCTCGTGCAGTTCTTCTGTCTGCTGTGATACCTCAGTGGTGTTCTTGTCGATTTCAACTTTATTGGCCGCTTTTTTAGACGCAATTTCTTCTAAGACTTCCTGGTTGATTTTTGCCGCTTCCGCTTCGGCTTCGGCGATAATCTGAAGTTTTTGTGCTTCGGCTACAGCTTCGGCATGGAGCGCTGTTTGACGTACGGCCTCGGCACGAGCGGCGGCTTCTGCCTTGACAAATTCGGAACGAGCGACTTGTTCGGCCCTGTCCGAACTAATGCGGAGTTTCTTGACTTCATTGAGTTCATCGTCGAGTTTGGCCTGAATTTCAGCAAACTGCGATTCGTAGTTGGCTGCTGAACTGTCCTGATGATGGTGAATCTCCGCACGCAGACG